>JANMTB010000169.1:0-11654 GCA_031390045.1 Polaromonas sp. | reverse complement strand
CGCCAAGGTGTTGTCTAGCTTTTGCGGTTTCAAATCAGCGTTGCTAGCCTTGCTAAAGGCATCAGAATCCGGCCCATGCGGCACCATGCAGTTATGCAGTGATGCGCCGCCAGGCACAAAGCCCTCTTCTTTCGCATCGTATTGGCCATGCACCAACCCCATGAATTCGCTCATCAAATTGCGGTGGTACCACGGTGGTCTGAAGGTGTTTTCAGCCACCAACCAACGAGGTGGGAAGATTACAAAGTCGCAATTGGCCGTGCCAGGTGTGTCTGTCGGCGAGGTCAGCACCGTGAAGATAGACGGGTCTGGGTGGTCAAAGCTGATGGAGCCTATCGTCATGAAGTTAGCCGTGTCGTATTTGAACGGCGCTAAATTGCCATGCCAAGCCACAACGTTGAAGGGCGAATGCGGCATCTGCGCTGACCACAAGCTGCCACCGTATTTTTTGATGATTTCATACGCTGCAGACGGTTCTTCAAACGTAGCCACAGGCGTTTTGAAATCTCGAGCATTGGCCAAACCGTTCGAGCCAATCGGGCCCAGTTCAGGCAACCTAAAATGTGCGCCGTAGTTTTCACAGACATAACCACGAGCTGAATCATCGAGTAATGCAACTTTGAACGCCACGCCGCGCGGCAGCAAGGCGACTTCGCCGGGTTTGACATCTAAAACTCCCATTTCAGTGGTGATTAGCAAACACCCTTGCTGCGGGACGATGAGCATTTCACCATCGGCGTTAACGCAAGCGCGTTTGTCCATTGATTGATTAGCCACATACATGTGTGCCGCCATGCCAGTTTGCGCGTCAGCATCGCCATTGGCAACCATGGTACGCATGCCATCGACAAAATCGGTCGGTTCGGTAGGAATGGCAACCGGACGCCAGCGCATCGGGTCGGGCGGTGTGGTTATGCCCTGCGCAGCACCCGTGTTCCAGTAAGCTTGTGCATAGGGTTTGTAGCCACCCACCATCACGGACGGTTGGCGGCGGTATAACCAAGTACGGCGGTTTTCAGCGCGGGGGGCGGTGAAGGCTGTGCCTGAAATCAACTCGGCATACAAGCCATGCGGCGCACGCTGCGGGCTGTTGCGACCTTGCGGCAAAGCACCAGCTACGGCTTCGGTGGCGAATTCGTTGCCGAAACCAGTTTGATACTTCAAATCAGACGCTTGTATCTTTGCCATTTTTACTTGCTTTCAATTTTTTTAGCTGCCTGCAAAGCCTCTATTAACACTGGTAAAGCACCAATATGGTTAGCCAGCAAAAGCACCAAACGCGCATTAAAAGCTTGGCTTTCTGCTATCGATAAATCTTGATGTGCGTTGATCAGTGACTCGTAAAAGTCATCCGGCGCGCTTAAATGTGGAGTTGTTATGAGTGACATACTGCTTTCTTCAATGCTTTCAATGTTTTGACAACGCCAAATCAAACGCAATCTGCAGTTTTTCTGGCGTGAACTGACGCCAACGTGCACAAACGTGATGATCTGGGCGCAGCAAATAGGCTGTCCCAGGCTGCATGTCATAGCGCTTGGCAATCAAACCATTAATATCAATCAGCACGTTGGCTTGCGCTAAATTTATTGCATCATTGTTCGCTTGAATATGCACCACATGGCAAGGTGCGTCAAGGTTCACATCAGCACCATAGACTATCAACGAAAAGCTAGCCCCCAATTGCGATAGCAGCCACGACGCGCTGCCATCTGGCAATTGCACTGGCGCATCAAGCGCCACACTACCGGGCACCATGCGTCCTGCAAATTCATCGCTGTCTGGCATATTTAACAGAGAACCATGCAAGGTTGCAGGTACGGACAAGCGCCCGCTGTTCACCAAGGTGCGTGCAAACGGGTAATCTTTGGCCAAGTCCAACACGGCATCACGGAACACACGGCTGATGTCACTTTTGGGGGTGATGAAATCGGTCGCGCGGGTCGAATTGCGGATATTTTCATCGGCCGCGTATTCACGCTCGCTGGCGTAGCTGTTCAGCAAAGCCTCGGGCGCTTGGCCACGCAACACCGCGTCCAGCTTCCAAGCCAAATTTTCTGCGTCTTGAATACCCGAATTCGCCCCCCGTGCACCAAAAGGCGAGACACCGTGGGCTGAGTCCCCCGCAAACAGTACGCGTCCATGACGAAAGCTGGCCATGCGCTGGCAGGCAAAGGTGTAGACGCTAGCCCATTCCAACTCAAATTCGGGTGAAATACCTTTATCTTTTGCACCATAAGCCAACAGCGCTTTGACACGGGGGATGATTTTTTCAGGCTTTTTTTCCTCCTCCGGGTCGGCATCCCAGCCCAATTGAAAGTCGATACGCCACACGTTGTCGGGCTGGCGGTGCAGCAGAACGCTTTGGTTCGGGTGAAACGGCGGGTCAAACCAGAACCAGCGCTCGGTTGGGAACTCGGCGGTCATCTTCACATCGGCAATCAAAAACCTATCTTGAAACACCCTGCCCGTGGTCTCCAGCCCCATCAACTGTCGCACGGTAGAGCGCGAACCGTCACAAGCCACCACAAACTGTGCGCGCAAGGTATCACTACCTTCGGGCGTTTCCACTGTCAATATCGTCGCATCGTCGGTTTGGGTGATCGCTGTGACTTTATTCAACCAGCGAATGTCCAAGTTTGGCAACTGTGCCGCACGCTCGGCTAAGTACGCCTCTACGTAATATTGCTGCAGGTTGATAAACGCGGGGCGCGAATGTCCAGGCTCGGGTAGCAGGTCAAAGCCATACAGGGGCTTGTCTTTCAAAAACACCTTGCCCACGTTCCACGACACGCCTTTGTCTACCATGCGCTGACCACAGCCCAGGCGGTCAAAAATCTCTAAACTTCGTTTTGAAAAACAAATCGCCTTTGAACCACTCGCTGTGAGTTTGCCTTTGTTCAACAGCACAACGTTTTGGCCACGCTGCGCTAGATCAATCGCCAAAGTCAAACCTACCGGCCCTGCACCAATGATGACAACGGGATGCACGCTCATGTTGATGTTTATTGATTCTCTAAGGCTTTCCACATCTCAATATCGCGCTCGGCGGTCCAGATGCGTGGATCGGTGTATTTCGTTGCTTCGTCGTAGGCGCGGGTCACGTCAAACGGCATGCAGTGGTCAAAAATTACCCACTGGCCGTAGGTTGGGCGCAGGCGGTTCATGGTTTCGTTGTAGACGGTGTTCAGGTCTTTGCCCGCTTGGGCACCGGCTTGGACGCTGCTATACACATCAGACACAAACGCACGTGTCTCGGTTAAACCTCGCGCCACTTGCGCAGGTGTTTGCAGCGCTGCGCCCCGGCCCGGGACGAGTTTTTCGGGTTTCAAGGCGGCAATCGCATCCAGCGTTTGCGGCCAGTCTTTGAAGTAGGCATCACCCGCGTAGGGCGTCGCGCCAAATTCAACCAAGTCGCCGCTGAACATGATTTTTTGCTGTGGCAACCAAGCCACAGTGTCACCTTTGGTGTGGCCACGACCGAGTTGCAGCAGCTGCACTTCCAGCTTACCCAGCCAAACCGTCATCTTGCCGGTGAACGTCATGGTCGGCCAGGTCATGCCATCTGGCACGGACTCGACGGCGTTGAACAAACGCGGAAAGCGACCAATCTCGCTGGCTTTGTCCTGCTCGCCACGCTCGACGATCAAGTCATAGGTGTCTTGGCTGGCCAAAATTTGCTCGGGCTTGTAGGCACTCGCGCCCAACACACGCACGGCGTGGTAATGGCTCAACACCACATATTTAATAGGTTTGTCGGTCACTTCGCGGATGCGGCGAATCACATCCTCCGCCATCACCGGTGTGGCCTGGGTGTCTATCACCATCACCGCGTCGTCGCCAATGATGATGCCGGTATTTGGGTCACCCTCAGCTGTGTAGGCATAGGCGTTGTCAGACAGTTTGTCGAAACTTACTTTTTTGACTTCCAAATCCGCTTGGCTGGCGAAGGTTTTAGATTTTGTGTGGCTCATTGCTTGCTCCTAGCGTTAATGGTTTGTATTTTAACTAACTAATTTGCGTATGTCTAATTTTTATCGTATATTCTGTCTAAATTAACCCTATGTCCAAAATTCAAAGCAAATCACCATCGCCCCAACAACGTGGCATCCAAAGCATGGAAGTGGGCGGCCAGCTTCTCTTGGCGCTGGCACAACACGGCAGCCCGATGCCGCTGAAAGACCTCGCCCGCGACGCTGGCATGGTGCCTGCTAAAGCGCACCCTTACCTCGTTAGTTTCAATAAATTATGTTTGATTGTTCAAGATGAAGTTAGTGGTCACTATGGCCTTGGGCCTTTAGCCATGCAACTTGGATTGATCAGCTTGCAGCAGTTTGACCCCGTACGATTAGCTTCCCCGATGCTCGCTGATCTGGCAAAAGAACTTGGTCACACAGTTGCGATAGCCGTTTGGGGCAACCGTGGCCCGACGATTGTGCGGATTGAAGAATCGCCCAATTTAGTGCACATCACCATGCGACACGGCACCGTGATGAGCTTGCGCAATACGGCTTCGGGGCGTTTGTTTGCAGCGTATTTGCCCGAAGATACGGTGCTGATGGCGCTGCAAGAGGAGCACGCTTATGAGCTGCGCCATACACCGACCGCACCAGCCACATTGCACACCCTAGATGCAGATTTCTGCAAGATACTTGAAATAGTGCGCCAAAACGGCATCAGCGATGCAGTCAACCTATCCGTCCCAGGCGTCAGTGCTTTAGCCGCCCCAGTGTTTGACGAATCAGGCAGTATCGTTTTGAGCCTGACTGCGATTGGACCGAGTGCACAGTTTGATGTGAGTTTGATTGGTGTTATTGCGTCGACGCTAAAAGCACTTGCAAACGATCTATCTCAACGGCTTGGGTATCGAGAAGTATCTTAATTTGCTATATTTTTAATAGCAATATAGGCAATAAATACGCCGGGTAGAGTCGTTTTAACAATATTTAAGAGCTATTACACAAAAAAAGCCGCTAAACTAAATTTAGCAGCTTTTCATCAACTCTTTAAAAAAAATTATTTAAACTTAGCTTGCGGTACAGTTTTCAAATCACCGTCTAAAGAGCTAATATATTTAGACATTTCGTTCAGCTCAGCATTTGAAAACTGCTTCACCATACCCGCCATCACGCCATTAGAGCGGCCGATTAAGGGGTTATTTTCAGTTTTATAAGCTTTCAAAGCAACAAACAGATAATCTGAATGTTGACCTGCGATTTTCGGATAATCTGGGCTGATGGGTTTGGCGAAATTTTCACCGTGGCAAGAAATACACGCCGCTTTTTTCAGCAAGGCTGCGACTTGCGGGCTTGGTTCTTTGCTTGGCTTGGCCGCTAAGGTTGCTCCTTCCACCACACCGTGGGTGCTGTAGTAAGCACCCAAATCGGCCATGTCTTGGTCACTCAAGCTGTCAGCAATACCGCGCATCGTCGGATGCTTTCGCTCGCCTTTTTTGTAAGCATTCAAAGACGAAACGATGTATTTAGCGCCTTGACCAGAGATTTTCGGGACTTTGTAAATTTCAGGGAAGCTAGCTTGGTAACCCACGATACCGTGGCAACCAATACACATAGCGGCTTTGGTTTGGCCTACTTTGGCGTCACCTTTGATTTCTTGAGCGTTTGCAACGGTATTTGCGCCTAATAGGAGTACAGCAGTCACGCAAGAGACAGCAAAAGTAACTGCAAATCTAGGTAAGGTCTTCAACAACTTGTTCATTTTTCGAGCACAATCTAGTGGAATAATCGGGATCTAGAGGCTTTCAAGGGATTCTAGGGAATTTCTTGAGCCGTCAACACTCCATTATATCCGTGGCAAGTGCTACTTTTCTGACAATTGACGCCTTAACAGGCAGACAACTTTAGCAATATATAAGCAATATGAAATTTCTTGGCTCACAAAACTACGTCGCCACCGATGATTTGATGCTCGCCGTCAACGCTGCCGCTACCTTGCAAAAGCCGCTCCTGGTCAAAGGCGAGCCCGGTACGGGCAAAACCATGCTGGCTGAAGAAGTGGCCGCGACGCTGGGTATTCCGCTGTTGCAGTGGCACATCAAATCAACCACCAAAGCGCAGCAGGGACTGTATGAATACGATGCAGTCAGCCGTTTGCGCGACTCGCAACTCTCTACTATCGACGGCGGCGAGAAGGTCAAAGACATCAACAACTACATCCTCAAAGGCGTGCTGTGGCAAGCTTTCACGGCAGACCAACCCGTGGCGCTGCTGATTGACGAAATCGACAAGGCAGATATCGAGTTTCCTAACGATTTGCTGCTCGAGATCGACCGCATGGAGTTTTACGTGTACGAAACGCGCCAGCTCATCAAAGCGAAGCATCGTCCACTGGTGTTTATCACCTCCAACAACGAAAAAGAGTTGCCAGACGCGTTTTTACGCCGCTGCTTCTTCCACTACATCAAGTTCCCCGATGCGACGACGATGCAGCAAATCGTGGATGTCCATTTCCCAGGCCTGAAAAAAGAGCTGCTCAATGCGGCGATGAAAACCTTTTACGAAGTGCGCAACTTGCCAGGTTTGAAGAAAAAACCTTCAACCAGCGAATTGTTGGATTGGTTAAAACTTTTGGTCGCTGAAGACATCAGCCTAGAAGCACTACAAAGCAAGGATGACAAAGTGTCGATTCCGCCATTGGTAGGCGCACTCTTGAAAAACGAGCAAGACGTGACACTGTTTGAAAAGCTGGTGTTCATGCAAAGCCGTAACCGCTAAACGCATTGCTGATTTAGACAACGTTCATGGCAATTAAAAAAAATCAAGACGGAAGCGATAAAACGCTCTCACAATTGCTGTTTGACGGTTTGGCAGACTTCGTTGGATTCGCAGGTGGCGCGTTCTTGTGCTACTGGGTCGGCAAGATTTTGGGGTTTGATATGGCCGTGGCTGGCAATACCAGCAGTGCTGGCATCATCACGATTGTGATCATCTTGATTTGCGGCGGAACAGGTTTAAAGCTTGCACGGCGCTTGCGTTCTCAAACATAGACTTCGAGGAAAATAAATGCGCAAAATTTTAAACTTCATGGCTATCGCGGCGACAGCATTGATCGTATCTTGTGGCAGCGATGGCGGTGGCGCTGAAAGCATAGATCAGTGCGGTGCGCTGGGGTTAAGCACTGCTACAGCGACTGCAAAAATTGCCAACGGCACCAATTGCACAGATTTGAACAAATCGCCTGTAGTGATGGTCATCAAAAATTTTGCTGATGGAAGCGCTGGCGCTTGCTCAGGCACGATGATCACAGCGAACAAAGTTTTGACTGCTGCTCATTGTCTGGAAAATGCCGCCAGCATAGATGTACTTCTCGGAATTTCAGCGACTAAGTTGGCTTACATCGCTGCTAACTCATGGCAGATTCACCCCAATTTCGCACGTAGCTCTAACGGCATGTTAAGCAATGATGTTGGTGTGATCAATGTTCCCGTGCCACTGCCACTACCCACAGTTCCTATTCTTTCAAGCGCTACAGCACAAGTGGGTCAGAAAGCAGTTGTTTTTGGCTATGGCACGAGTGGGACAGCAGATGATTATGGACAGCTTCGCTCAGGCGTTATGAAGATTGCAGCAGTTGATGCTGGTAGGATTTTTGCAAATTACGAGGATGGCACCAGCAATGTTTGCTCTGGCGATTCTGGCGGTCCGCTGTTGCTCCAAATCGGCAGCCAGCTAACCATTGGCGGCACGACGTCGTATGGCGATTCTGCAACTTGCTCTGTTGGAGAACAGTCTGTCTTCATGAATTTGCAATCGCCAAACATTCAAACTTTTTTGCGCTCTACCGCGCCCGATGCAAAGTTTTATTAAATCAAAAATCGCTCTTCCCATATCAAATAAACCAACATGGCATTCGTAGAACCCGTTATCCTGACAGAGCGCTACGTTGTTTTAGAACCCTTGGCTTTGGTGCATGAAGAGAGCTTGCAAGACGCAGCACAAGATGGCGAGCTTTGGAACATCCGCGTCACCTCCGTTCCTGAGCCAGATCAAACTAAAAAATACATCGAAGACGCGCTAGCCATGCGCGAAGCTGGCAGCCGCTTTGCCTTTGTCGTGTTAGAAGCTGGCTCGTATAAAGTGTTGGGAACGACAAGTTTTCACGACATCTTGCCGGCTGTCAAACGTGTTGAAATCGGCTACACTTGGTATCGCCAAAGCAGCCAACGCAGCCATGTCAACACCACTTGCAAATTGATGATGATGACGCACGCGTTTGAGACTTTAGGCTGCAACGTCGTTGGCTGGCGCACTGACAACTTCAACTTCTCAAGCCAGGCCGCCATTGAGCGCCTTGGTGCCAAAAAAGACGGCGTGATTCGTGGCCATGCGATGCGTCGCGACGGTACCATTCGCGACACGGTGATGTACAGCTTGCGCAGCGGAGAATGGCCAGAGGTGAAAGCGCAGTTGTTGCATTCGCTGAACAAACCACGATAATTGACTTAACGCTATGCTTATCGACTTTTTCTACACCCTCAGAAACGCCAAATTGCCGGTTTCGGTCAAAGAATATCTTGACTTGCTAGGCGCGCTCAAGGTTGGGGTGCTCGGGCCGAACACGCCTTCGGATGAGTCTGAGCACAGTGACACCGGCAGTGGCTACAGCATTGACGACTTTTATTACCTGAGCCGCTTGGTTTTAGTCAAAGACGAAAAGCATTACGACAAATTTGACCGCGCGTTTGCTTCCTACTTCAAAGGCATTGAAGCGATAGCCGATTTCACAAAAGCGGTGCCACTAGAGTGGTTGCGTAAGAATTTAGAGCTCAACTTATCACCCGAAGAGCTCGCCAAAATCGAGAAAATGGGCTGGGACGAGTTGATGGAGACGCTGAAAAAGCGTTTTGAAGAGCAAAAAGAACGCCATGAAGGTGGTAGCAAATGGATTGGCACAGGCGGCACGTCGCCCTTTGGCGCCTACGGTCAAAACCCGCAAGGCATTCGTATTGGGCAAGAAAAAAGCCGCAACAAGAGCGCTGTCAAAGTGTGGGACCAACGTGCCTACAAAGACTACGACGACAGCCAAGAGCTGGGAACCCGCAACATCAAAGTCGCGCTGCGCCGGTTGCGCAAGTTTGCACGACTGGGCAACGAAGAAGAACTGGACTTGGACGACACGATCCACTCTACCGCTGCGAATGCGGGCTTTTTAGACATCAAAATGGTGCCCGAAAAGCACAACAACGTCAAAATCTTGCTGCTGATGGACGTGGGCGGCACGATGGACGAGCATATTCAGCGTGTGGAAGAGTTGTTTTCCGCCTCAAAAACCGAGTTCAAGCACCTAGAGTTTTACTACTTTCACAATTGCGTCTATGACTTCATGTGGAAAAACAACCGCCGCCGCTTTGCGGAAAAGTTTGACACCTGGGACGTCATTCGCAAGTACAACAAAGACTACAAACTCATCTTCATTGGCGACGCCACCATGAGCCCGTACGAGATTTTGCAGCCCGGCGGCAGTGTGGAATATAACAATGCTGAAACAGGCGCTGAATGGCTACAACGCTTGACCAACGCCTTCCCCAAGTTTGCTTGGATCAACCCCGAGCCGCAAGGCGTGTGGCAATACCGCCAAAGCATCAGCGTGATCCAACAAATCGTGAACCAACGCATGTTTCCGTTGACGATCAAAGGTTTAGAAGAGGCGATGCGTTTGCTGTCGAAGTAGGCACTACAATCCCAGCTTCCCCTTGTAGTTCAATGGATAGAACGAGTGCCTCCTAAGTGCTAGATACAGGTTCGATTCCTGTCGAGGGGACCATTTAGTAATTTCAGACAGTATCAGAACCCCTCATAACCCGCATAGTACATAGCTACAGCGGGTTTTTTATTGCCTTATAGGGTTTCATGGGCTAACATGGCATACCGTCAAACGAACAGACCGCGAAGCGCAAATCTGCAGCGGCACGCAGACGCACTCAAAACGGGGAGTAACGGGCGCTGACAGGCCTCGGACACTGACTGTCACGCTGCGGTTTTCGTGCGCGCATCATGCCGCGTTGTGCGCGATCCCCAAACTGGCTTCCCGTTCAGGGCAGAAAAACGAACGAAGGGAGGGCGATGAACAATACCGCCACCGTGGCAATGGCGATTGCCCCCCGCGCAAAATGGTAGCTCCAACCCGGGAGGCCGCCGTCGGCGTGTTGAGCCGTCAATCGAACGTAATGCACGCCTATAGCCATCAACGCGATTGTTGTGGCCCCCCATGCCACAGCATTGGCGGTCCGCTGGAGCGGCCAAATCTCGCTTGCCCCCCAGCTCACCATGAAGTGCACGAACCAGATCACGAAGGCCGTGACGATTGGCCGCCAGCTTGGTTGCTCCATCGCTTTCACGAGCCGACCCACGGCAGCAAGCGCGGCAGCAGCAGGCCCGCTATGCCCTCCATCGCGGCGTAAATGAAGAGGATCCGCAGCACTTCTAAAGTCTTGTTGGTCGGGCCTGGCGCCAGACCGCGCAGCCAGCGTGCCAGGTAGTAGAAGGCAGACAGCACGACGGCCAGAACGATGGTGCTGTGCCAGGCCAACATGGCATAGATCGTCGCGCCTTGCCCGCTGGCATCGCCGCGCAGCCCAGCGTTCCACCAGTCGATGCTGTCCACCGCCAGCGCAGCCACCAGGCACAGCATACTCAGCGTCATCATTGCAGCGCTGACTCCGCTGCCGCGCTTCAGCCTTGCCATCAACGGCCGGGCCGCGTAGGCCAGGCTGGCCGATGCGCCCAGTAGCATCAGGCCGGGAACCAGAGCGCCGCGCGGCGCGGCCATCCGCCACCAGTCGGGATGCACGCCGAACAAGTACAGGTACGAAAACATCGCCATCAGGTAAATCATTCCCAGAACGATGACCAACAGCACCGCGGCCCACCAGCCGTGTGATTGCGGGCCGGTCACGTAAGTCGGCAGCATGATGCCGGCGCCGACGTCGACCTGTTTCTGCGGCACATGGCGGTCGTTGCTCCAGACCCAGCGCATGAGGCAAAGGACGGTCAGCACGCCGCATATGGCGCTCAGTGTGAGTGCCTTAACCGTCAGCAGCAGGAAGAAGCCGGCAGTGAAAAGCGCCGCCAGCAGCGGCCACCAGGACGGCCCTGGCATGATCTGCAGGTACTGCGGCTCTGCGCGCGAGCTGCTGGTGATCAAAGTCTCGCGCGCGCCAGTGGCGGTACCGGGCAGGAAGTAGCGCCCGGCCTCAACGTCCTCGCGCAGCCGGGCATCGGCCCACAACGGTTCGAGGTCGTGCACGACGGGGATCGAACGCACGGCGTAGTTGCCGGTGGCCAGCCACTCCAGCGTGCCGCCGTGGAACACGTTGCGGGCGTCCGCGCTTCCACCCTTGCGGCTGTAGCAGCGGATGGCGTCAATCAGGAACAGCAGCACCCCTGCGGCCATGATGAAGGCGCCCACGGTCGAGATCGAATTCGGGATCTCCATAGACCGGCCCGGCAGATACGTGTCGACGCGCCGCGGCATGCCCATCAGTCCGCTAAGGTGCATCGGCAAAAAGCAAACGTGCACACCGACGAAGTTGAGCCAGAACACCCAGCGTCCGACCTTTTCCGAGAGCTGCCGACCGTTGATCATTGGCGTCCAGTAGTAGAATCCAGCGAACAGTGGGAACACCATGCTGCCAATCA
>JANMTB010000019.1:0-3331 GCA_031390045.1 Polaromonas sp. | reverse complement strand
ACTATGAAATGGGAAGGCAACCGGGAATCTGACAACGTCGAAGACCGCCGAAGTGGTGGGGGAGGCGGTGGCGGCGGTTTTGGCGGGAAAATTGGCATCGGTACGATTGTCATTGCCTTAGCAGCTTGGGGGTTGTTTGGGATTAATCCTTTGACAACGCTCGATGTTTTAAGTGGCGGCAATGCGCCTACGTCCCAAGTGCAGGGGCCAGCGACCAAGCCTCCAGCCAACGACCAGCAGGCCAAGTTTGTTTCCGTCGTACTGGCGGATACCGAAGACGTCTGGAAAGATGTGTTCTCCAAAGGCGGCGCAACTTACAGCGCACCTAAACTGGTACTTTTCCGTGGCTCTACGCCTACACCCTGCGGTGCTGGCCAAGCGGCGATGGGGCCGTTTTACTGCCCGGGCGATCAAAAGGTTTATATCGATTTGAGCTTTTTTGACACGCTGAAACGCCAGCTTGGCGCGGGTGGCGATTTTGCGCAGGCCTATGTCGTCGCCCATGAAGTGGGCCACCATGTTCAAAACTTGTTGGGTGTGAATGACAAAGTGGAGCAAGCGCGCCGCCGTTTGAGTGAGCGTGAGAACAATGCATTGTCCGTCCGCGTGGAGTTACAAGCCGATTGCTATGCCGGTTTGTGGGCGAAAAAGGCCAACGAGACGCGTCAAATCTTGCAAGCTGGCGACGTGGAAGAAGCCATGAATGCCGCAGCCAAAATTGGTGACGATGCGCTGCAACGCGCTTCTACAGGCAACGTTCGACCAGACAGCTTCACCCACGGCACCAGCGCGCAGCGCGCCAAGTGGTTCAATATTGGTTTGACGACAGGTAGTGTGAAGAGCTGCGATACGTTTAGCCAGCGCGATTTGTAAGTCAATCACTAAGTAGAAATACCAAGGGTAATGACTGGATAAACGTCCAGTCATTACCCTTTTCGCTTGTTGGCCAGCAAAATGCGACAATAGAGGGCTAAATGACCTCATCTTTTTCACAACTATCGCTAGCCCCGTCGCTGGCACGCGCCGTAGCCGACATGGGCTACGAAACCATGACACCCATCCAAGAGCAGGCGATTCCTGTGGTTTTGGAAGGCAGAGACGTGATGGGCGCTGCCCAAACCGGTACTGGCAAAACGGCGGCTTTCTCATTGCCTTTGATTCAACGGATGTTGAAACATGAAAACGCATCCACCTCGCCCGCTCGCCACCCTGTACGCGCCTTGGTGCTGCTGCCGACCCGTGAGCTAGCCGATCAAGTCGCCCAACAAGTTAAAGCCTACGCTAAGTACACAAGCATCCGCAGCGCGGTGGTGTTTGGTGGTATGGACATGAAGCCGCAAACGATGGAGCTGAAAGCTGGCGTCGAGATTTTAGTCGCCACGCCTGGTCGCCTGCTGGATCACATTGAAGCCAAAAACTGCGTGTTGAACCAGGTCGAATATGTGGTGCTGGACGAAGCCGACCGCATGTTGGACATCGGCTTTTTGCCCGATTTAGAGCGGATTTTGAGCTACTTGCCTAAGCAGCGTACGACGCTGTTGTTTTCGGCCACGTTTTCGCCTGAAATCAAGCGTTTATCCAGCAGCTACTTGCAAAACCCAGTCACCATCGAGGTGGCAAGGCCTAACCAAACTGCGTCTACTGTGACGCAACATTTCTATAGTGTACCGGGTGATGACAAGCGTCACGCATTGCATGCTTTGCTGAAGCAAAACAACATCAAGCAAGCTTTCGTTTTTGTGAACAGTAAGCTGGGTTGTGCCCGTTTGGCGCGTTCGCTTGAAAACGAAGGATTGAAGGCCACAGCGCTGCATGGCGATAAGAGCCAAGACGAGCGCTTGAAAGCTTTGGAGGCGTTCAAGAGCGGCGCGGTTGATTTGTTAATTGCCACCGACGTGGCAGCGCGCGGCTTGGACATCAAAGACGTGCCCGCGGTGTTTAATTTCGACTTACCGTTCAATGCCGAAGATTACGTGCATCGCATTGGCCGCACAGGCCGCGCTGGTGCATCGGGTATCGCTATCAGTTTTGTAGCGCCTAGTGATGGTCGTTTAGTAGTTGATTTAGAGAAATTGCTCAAAACTAAAATCGAACTTGAAGGCATTGAGTACCCAGAAGACTTACCAGACATTCGCAAACAAGGCCGCATCAACGATGGCCGCCGTATGTATGCAAGTGCTGATGGCGATGGCGAAAGTAGCAGCCGATCTAATCGCAGCGGCGACCGAGATCGCAGCGCCAAAGAGTATCCGCAAGGTGAGCGCTATGCGTTCAAAGGTCCTAAGCCTAAAGCGCATGACCCGTTTTTTGACAAACCTTACGAGTCAGCGCCAGTTGCCGCTGCCGCTGATGGTGCTGCCTCTACAGCACCTGCTTGGGAAGCAGAAGCCAAGGCAAGCCCTGCGCGTGCGGGTAAATCAGCCAATATTCGCTCGAAAAAACGCGTCGCTGCTTTGTTTAAAGCAGTTGTTGAACCCATTACTGATGTGGCAGCAGTGCCATTGCAGGAAGTCGCTGAAATCAACTAGCTTAGCTTGATTTAAAGTCTAGGTTGCTGCGCTTGCTCGCAGTCAATTTTAATCAGCTCATGGTTCAATTTGTTGTTCGTAGATCCTGATTCATCCAGCCTCAAGGCATTCAGGCAGCCGCCCCAGACGCAGCCACCATCCATTGCCAGCACGTCAGATCGGTTAAGCCATCCCAGTGTTGACCAATGCCCAAAAGCCACGGTAATGTCTTTGGTAGCGCGATTTGGCACATCAAACCATGGCACATAGCCAGCCGGAGCTGCCAATGCGCTGTTTTTGGTAGCAAATTCCATTTGACCATCTTCCGTGCAAAACCGCAAACGGGTGAGGGCGTTGATGATGATGCGATAGCGTGTCATGCCCCTCAAATCGTTGCTCCAAGCCGCGGGTTCGTCACCATACATGTCACGTAAAAATTGACCTAATTCGCTGTGTGATGCGTTGCGTAAAATAGTTTCTATTTCGTTAGAATATGCTATTGTATCTATAGCATTCCAGGCAGGTAATACGCCGGCATGAACCATTAATATCTCATTATTTTGTAAATTATTTGGCGCAGAATATTGTATTTTATGCAGCATCGCCATGTTTTGATGCTTTAGCCAATGCATCAAATCTGGCAGCTTTGGGGATTGCAAAATCTCAGTCAATGTATCTTTGCGGTGCGGCTGCCGCACACCGTGGGCAATGGCTAATAAGTTAAGGTCGTGGTTGCCAAGCAAGCAGCGGGCGGCATCACCATAACGCATCAACCGCTCTAAAACCGCTAAGGACTCAGGCCCCCGGTTCACCAAATCACCCAA
>JANMTB010000148.1:0-11696 GCA_031390045.1 Polaromonas sp. | reverse complement strand
CCTGGGCGAAGGTGAGGTGATTGAGGACATCCAGGTCGTCTCAACGGGCTCTTTGGGCCTCGATATCGCCCTAGGCGTCGGCGGCCTGCCACGCGGTCGTGTGATTGAAATCTACGGCCCTGAATCTTCCGGCAAAACCACCTTGACGCTGCAAGTCATCGCCGAAATGCAAAAACTGGGCGGTACCTGCGCGTTTGTCGACGCCGAGCACGCCTTGGACACCCAATATGCGCAAAACCTGGGCGTGAATCTGCAAGACATGCTCATCAGCCAGCCCGACACCGGCGAGCAGGCGCTGGAAATTGTCGACAGCCTAGTCCGCTCCGGCGCGGTGGATTTGATCGTGATCGACTCTGTGGCCGCCTTGACGCCCAAAGCCGAGCTGGAAGGCGAAATGGGCGACAGCCTGCCGGGTCTGCAAGCCCGGTTGATGAGCCAAGCGCTGCGCAAGCTGACCGCGCACATCAAAAAGGCCAATTGCATGGTCATTTTCATCAACCAAATCCGCATGAAAATCGGCGTCATGTTCGGCAGCCCAGAGACGACCACAGGCGGTAATGCGTTGAAGTTTTACGCCTCGGTGCGCTTGGACATTCGCCGCATTGGCACCATTAAGAAGGGCGACGACGCGATTGGTAACGAAACCCGCGTCAAAGTCGTCAAAAACAAGGTCGCGCCACCGTTTAAAACCGCGGAATTCGACATTTTGTTCGGTGCAGGAATTAGCAGGTTGGGCGAGGTGATTGATTTGGGCGTCACCGCGGGTGTGGTCGAAAAATCAGGTGCTTGGTACGCGTTCAACGGCGAAAAAATCGGCCAAGGCCGCGACAATTCACGTGAATTTTTGCGTGAAAACCCAGACTTGGCGATTGAAATCGAAAACAAAGTACGCGAATCGTTAGGTATTCCTTTGATTTCAGCCGCGTCAAACGTCGCCTCAGGCATGTCTGGCACGCCCGCAGAAGAGAAAAAGCCGAAAAAGAGCCGTGATTAAGCGAAAAAATACTTGAAATGAGCCTAAAAGCGTCAAAAGCAATCAAAAGTAGCTAAAAATGCCATTTTTCATGCTAAATATGACTCTAGCCGGAGTATTTATTGCCTAAGCAGCTATGAATAATATAGCAAATAGTGCAATAGATGACAGTGAAAACGGCGCTGTAGAGCTCAAAAAGCTTCAAACCGGCTTCACCATCTCCCTCAAAGGCCACGCCCTGCGGCTTTTGAGTGGTCGTGAATACTCCCGCGCTGAGTTGGTGAAGAAACTCACCCCGTTTGAGACCGCCCCTGGCGAGCTAGAAAAAACCTTGGACGAGCTGCAAGCCAAAGACTTCATCAATGAGCAGCGCGTCGTCGATTCCGTTTTGCACCGCAGAAGCGCCAAACTAGGTACAGCCCGCATCAAGCAAGAGCTGCAAAGCAAAGGCTTGGACGCTGGCGCGGTGCTGGACGCGATTGATTTGCTGAAAAGCACCGAGGTGGAGCGGGCACGGGCAGTTTGGCGCAAGAAGTTTGGCTCTGCCCCTGAAAATGCCGCTGTGCGCGGCAAGCAAATGCGGTTTTTGATGAGCCGTGGATTTGGCTCAGAGGCAATTCGGAAGGTGATTTCGGGGGCGGATGACGAGATTTTTGACTAAAAACCTAAATTCCCAGCATCAACTTTAAGTTCTGCACCGCAGCGCCACTCGCGCCTTTGCCTAAGTTGTCGTATTTCGCCGTCAAAACAGCTTGCCCCAAAGTGTCATCACCGTAAACGCACAAATCAATGCGGTTGGTGTTGTTTAAAGCGGTCGGTTCCATGCGGCCTTTGGCGTCGGGTTCGACGACATGCACCCATTCGCTGCCTGCGTATTGGGCTTTCAGGGCATTTTCTAGCTGACTTGTAGAGGTAACGCCTTTGAGCAAGTCAAAATGGACGCAAATATGGTCGATCATGCCGGTGTGGAAGTTGCTTACCGTGGGAATGAAAATCGGGCGACGGGTTAGGCCTGAGTATTTATGCAGCTCTAACACGTGTTTGTGCTTCAAATTCAAGCCATAAACTTCCAAAAGCGGCGCGGTTTTAGCGACTTCGTAGGCTTCAATCATCTGCCGACCGCCACCGGAGTAGCCCGAAAAGCCTTGCATCACAACCGGGTAATCTGCTGGCATCAAACCCGCTTCAATCAGCGGACGCAGCAACAAAATGCCGCCAGTCGGGAAGCACCCAGGGTTAGACACGAACTGCGCGGTTTTGATCGCTTCGGTTTGCGCTTTAGACAGCTCTGGAATGCCGTACACCCAGCCTGGTGCAGTGCGGTGGGCGGACGAGGCGTCAACCACGCGGGGTTGTTGGTTTTGGGGGAGTGATGTGATCATCGCGACCGATTCCAGCGCGGCGTCGTCGTGCAGACACAAAACGACCAAATCGGCCTGCGCCATCAAATCGCGCTTGGCGGCGACGTCTTTGCGCAGCTCGGGCGCGATGCTGAGCACCATGATTTGCGGCATGGTGGCGAGGCGCTCACGAATTTGCAGCCCTGTGGTGCCAGCTTCGCCGTCGATAAAAATTTTAAAAGTGCTCATCGTGAATTTGTAACAGAAAAAAGGCAAAAAAGTATTAAAAAGCGCGGAAAATCATTAGAAGGAGTAACTGTAAGGTAATTGTTATTTTTGTGCAATGCAACATGTTACAGTTCGTCCTGAAAATTCCGTACCACACAAGTGAGAGTTATCACGCTTTGTAGGGGTATAAACTGTTCCATTGTTGTCCATTTTTTGAGAGAGCCTCATGAAAATTCACGAGTACCAAGGCAAAGAGCTATTACGTCAATTCGGCATTCCTGTGCCTCGCGGCATTCCCGCTTTCACCGTGCAAGAAGCGGTTGAAGCGGCGCAAAAATTGGGCGGCCCCGTCTGGGTGGTCAAAGCGCAAATTCACGCGGGCGGACGCGGCAAGGGCGGCGGCGTGAAGCTGGCGCGCTCGATTGACGATGTCAAAAAAATCGCCAGCGAAATTTTGGGCATGCAATTGATCACGCACCAAACCGGCGCGATGGGTCAAAAAGTACGCCGTTTGTTCATTGAAGACGGTGCAGACATCAAGCACGAATACTATGTGTCGGCTGTGACTGACCGCGCAACCCAACGCGTCGCGTTCATCGTCTCCTCAGAAGGCGGCATGGACATTGAGCATGTGGCTGAGGTCACGCCTGAGAAAATCATCACCGAAATCGTCGACCCAGCTTTGGGTTTAACCGACGCACAATCCAAGCGCTTATCCGACAGCATTGGAGTGCCAGCAGGCTCAACAGCGCAGTGCGTTGACGTGCTGCAAAAGTTGTACAAGTGCTACATGGATACGGATGCATCCTTGGTTGAGATCAACCCATTGGTTCTCGAAGGCAATGGCGGTATCAAAGCCTTGGATGCGAAGTTCAACTTTGACGCGAACGCCTTATACCGTCACCCAGAAATCGTCGCCCTGCGCGATCTGGACGAAGAAGACCCTGCCGAAGTAGAGGCCAGCAAGTTTGACTTGGCCTACATCAGCTTAGATGGCGACATTGGTTGCTTGGTCAACGGCGCAGGCTTGGCGATGGCGACGATGGACACCATCAAGCTTTATGGCGGCGAGCCGGCCAACTTCTTGGACGTGGGCGGCGGTGCAACGACTGAGAAGGTCACCGAAGCCTTCAAAATCATGTTGAAAAACCCGAACTTGAAAGCCATTTTGGTCAACATCTTCGGGGGCATCATGAAGTGCGACACCATCGCCAATGGCGTGGTCGCTGCAAGCAAAGCGGTTAACTTGCAAGTGCCACTGGTGGTGCGCATGAAGGGCACGAATGAAGTG
This sequence comes from Polaromonas sp., assembly GCA_031390045.1. Taxonomy (GTDB): domain Bacteria; phylum Pseudomonadota; class Gammaproteobacteria; order Burkholderiales; family Burkholderiaceae_C; genus Aalborgiella. The sequence continues at coordinate 7,864 of JANMTB010000148.1, read as the reverse complement.
CTTGGCAAGCAAATCTTAAAAGACTCTGGCCTGCCTATCATCAGCGCGGACACCATGGCCGAAGCGGCTGAAAAAGTGGTGGCTGCTACCAAAACCGGCGTCATTAAACAAGCGGTCGTTGCTGCCGCTGCTGCACCAGTTTCAGCGCCAGTTAATGCAGCCGTCACATCCGCTGCAGCTTCTGCCGCAATTCCAGCTGCTACCAAAGTGGCCGCAGGCGCTGCAGGTTTGGCTGCAGCCATCCCTGCTGTTACTGCAGCCGTAGCGCCGGCTAAGAAAAGCGGTTTGCCGTGGTGGTTGTGGGCGGCTGTGGCTTTGCTTGCTGCATTTTTGTTGCAACGAGGCTGCTCGGGTAAGAAAGAAGAAGCTGTCGCTGTACCTGCTGCACCGCTAGTAGCTGCACCTGCAGCTCCTGTGGCTTCACCGGCCGCTTCTGCTCCTGCAGCTGTCGCGCCCGTGGTTGTCGCACCAGTAGCCCCTGCCGCACCAGAGCCTGCCTCTGCAGCTGCAGTCGTTGCTGGCAAAGACGTTTGCAAAGACAAAATCGTGCCAGTTAACGTGAAGTTTGTGACCAACAAAGACGAAATCAGTCCTGAATCGTTGTCTGAACTCGCAGCGGTTGCCAAACAACTCGCAACTTGCCCTGCCATCAAAACGCAAGTGGAAGGTCATACTGACAGCGTGGGTTCTGACACAACCAACTTGGCGTTGTCACAAAAGCGTGCAGATGCGGTCGCTACTTATACGTCATCGCAAGGTGTAGCGAAAGAGCGCATCAGTGCTAAAGGTTATGGCGAGTCCAAGCCACTTGGCGACAATGCGACCGAAGAAGGCCGTGCCAAGAATCGTCGCGTTGAATTTGCTGCCCAATAAGCTGACCTCTCAAAGCTAACCATTAAAGAGCTGACCTCACAATATATTTAGGACATCCCCATGAGCATTTTGATCAACAAAGACACCAAGGTCATCACCCAAGGTATCACCGGTAAAACAGGCCAATTTCATACCGAAAAGTGCCAAGAATACGCCAACGGCAAAAATTGTTTCGTCGCAGGCGTGAACCCAAAGAAGGCTGGCGAGTCGATTTTTAACATCCCTATCTATGCCTCAGTCAAAGAAGCAGCCAGCACCACGGGTGCAACCGTGTCTGTGATCTACGTGCCACCAGCGGGCGCGGCAGCGGCCATTTGGGAAGCAGTTGAGTCAAATCTAGACTTGGCGATTTGCATCACCGAAGGCATTCCTGTTCGTGACATGCTTGAGTTGCGCAACCGCATGATGGCGAAAGAAGCGGCTGGTGGCAAAAAGACCTTGTTGCTCGGCCCAAACTGTCCAGGCTTGATCACGCCAGATGAAATCAAAATCGGTATCATGCCTGGCCACATCCACCGCAAAGGCCGCATCGGCGTGGTGAGTCGCTCTGGTACATTGACTTATGAGGCAGTCGCGCAACTGACTGAAATTGGCTTGGGCCAATCTAGCGCTGTCGGTATTGGTGGCGACCCCATCAACGGATTGAAACACATCGACATCATGCGCATGTTCAACGACGACCCTGATACCGACGCCGTCATTATGATCGGTGAAATCGGCGGCCCGGACGAAGCAGAAGCCGCGCGCTGGTGCAAAGCCAACATGAAAAAGCCAATCGTCGGCTTCATCGCTGGTGTCACCGCACCCGCTGGCAAACGCATGGGTCATGCTGGCGCTTTGATCTCGGGCGGCGCAGATACAGCCGATGCAAAGTTGGCGGTGATGGAAGAGTGTGGTTTTAAAGTCACGCGGAATCCATCAGAAATGGCAAAGTTGCTCAAAGCCATGCTTTGAAATAGCTAAATACTGTAAATTTCAACACTTTAATAATAGATACTTTATAAACACATGGAAGCACTAGCTAGTCCCGAATTTTGGGTTGCCGTCGGACAAATCATTCTGATTGATATTTTGCTTGGGGGTGATAACGCTGTAGTTATTGCTTTGGCATGCAGAGGCTTACCACCACAGCAACGCAAATGGGGCATTATTTGGGGAACAGTGGGTGCTATCGTTTTGCGAGTCATCTTGATTGCTTTCGCTCTCACTTTGCTAACGGTTCCGTATTTAAAACTTGTTGGTGCCATATTGTTGATTTGGATCGGCGTTAAGTTGCTGATGCCTCAAGATGATGATGCGCACAGCAATATCAGCAGCAGCGACCGCTTGTGGGGCGCTGTAAAAATAGTGATCGTTGCCGACTTGGTGATGAGTGTAGATAACGTGTTGGCGATAGCTGGCGCTGCTGAAAGCGCGGGTAAACACCAGCTTGGCTTGGTAATTTTTGGTTTGCTTGTTAGTATCCCTATCATTGTGGCTGGCAGCCAAATTGTTTTGAGGTTGATGGAGCGGTTTCCGCACATCATTACCGCTGGTGGTATGTTGTTAGGATGGATAGCAGGTCAAATGGCGATTACTGACCCAGCTATTAAGCAATGGCTGACTGTTACAAAAGCAATGGAATACAGCGCGGCGATTTTTGGAGCAGTATTTGTGCTTGGTGTAGGTTTATACCTACAAAAACGTAACCGAAGTGTCAGCTAATCGACTAAACTAGTTACATATTTGAGCATTTCAACGCAACCGTTGGTCAATTTGTAAAGCAAGACGTTATGGCAAAAATTATCGTTAGTTTGGACGACAACATGATCAAAGTTGTCCCTCTCAACAAAGATCGGATGACTTTGGGTAGGCGTCCGTATAACGATATCGTGGTCGATAATTTGGCCGTGAGTGGTGAGCATGCCGCCTTGCAGGTGATTGGCCACGAGTATTTCATTGAAGATCTGAACAGCACCAATGGCACGTTTATCAATGAACAAAAAATAAAACGCCAAATTCTGAAAAACGGCGACACTATAGAGATAGGTAAGTACGCCATCAAATATGTACAGGATGGTACCAATCCGCTTTCGACATCTATGTCAGAAGCTGATCTAGCTATCGACGCTTCTAATAACGAGCCAGAGGTGGGAAAACGTCAGCTTTTTGAAAATACCAAGTTCGCAGAGGCTTATGTCGCGATCAAAATCTTATCAGGTGCATCCTCTGGTAAAGAACTGCCGCTTGTCAAAGTCGTCACGACCATTGGCAAACCTGGGGAAGCCGTGGTTGCTATCACCAAGCGTCCTAAAAGCTATGTGGTGGCTCACGTTGAAGGTGCGACACGCCCAACACTCAATGGCGTCACTTTCGGTATTGATGCTGTACCACTCAAAAATGGTGATTTGTTTGAGCTCGCTGGCACGGCGATGCAGTTTATTCAAAACTGAATAGAGCTGTTTATTACGCGTCTTACTTTTTGCGTCGCTTGCCATAAAGCGTATCGCTAATAGACCTTCACAGACGAGTAGCAAGTTATATGACATTTCTTGCAAAACACGGTGCTCGTATTGCGGTTTCGCTACTGCCCATGTTGTTCGCCCTAGGGCACGCTACAGGTTTGCTGCGCATCAGCGCTGTTCAAAGTCTTGAGAACATCGTTTATGACACTAAGCTGCGTTTGACCATGCCGAAAACGCTGGACTCACGCATCATCATTGTCGACATTGATGAAAAGAGTTTGGCTGAAGTGGGGCGCTGGCCGTGGCATAGACAAAAATTAGCGGCATTAACGCAAGAATTGTTGCAAAACCAACGCGTCAGTGCGATTGGTTTTGACTTGGTCTTTGCAGAGGGCGATGACATGCGTGAAGCTGACACGCAATTTGCGCAATCTTTTCTGCAAAAAAACGTTGTACTTGGTTATTACTTCACCAGTGACCGCGAAGCTCGCACCAGTGGGGTTTTACCAAAACCGGTTATTCAACAAAATAATTTGAGTGGTAGAAAAATCCGCGCTACCGTATGGGATGGCTTTGGCTCAAACATCGCCACACTGGCGGAAGCAGCGCCGCTTGCTGGTTTTTTTAATGCGATCGCAGATGATGATGGTGTGGTACGTTCAACACCATTGTTGGCTTCGTTTAAAGGTGACTATTACGAGTCTATGGCGTTGGCAGTTTACCGAGCTGCGACAGGTTATCCAAGTGTTGGTCCCGGTTCTTTACCAAATTCCGTGGACTCTGTTGGTGGCATTTTGAGTATGGACAGCATCAAGCTCACGAAGACTGATATATCTGATCCAACAAAAACTCAAATGCAAACCATCAAGGTGGATGATCGCGCAGCCGTGCTTGTTCCTTACCGTGGTTTAGGTGGTGCTCAGGGCGGTTCGTTTCAATATATTTCAGCTGCAGACATTCTGGCAAAACGACTGGCGTCTGAGCAATTGCGCGGCAAAATCATTCTTGTCGGTACCAGTGCACCAGGTTTGCAAGACTTGCGCATCACACCCGTCGGTCAAACTTATCCAGGTGTAGAAACACATGCAAATGTGATTTCCAATATGTTGGATGGCAAGTCGATTTATAAGCCGGATTATGCGCTAGGCGTTGAAGTGGCTTTGCTAATATTGGTTGGGCTAGCCTTGGCTTTTGTGCTACCAGCATTGACTGCCACTAGCGCTTTGGGTTTTAGTGTTTCTATGTTGTTAGTGCCGACGGCGTTGAATTTGTTTTTGTTTAGCGAGTACGGTATGGTGTTCCCGCTAGCTACTTTGTTGTTGCTGTCGTTCATGGCTTATATGTTGAATATGAGTTACGGCTATTTTGTCGAAAGCCGGGCTAAGCGCGAATTAACCCAATTGTTTGGTAGTTATGTGCCGCCGCAATTGGTGGATGAGATGGTGCGAGACCCAAGTAACCACACGATGAAGGCGATCAACAAAGACTTGACGGTGATGTTTTGTGATTTGCGTGGTTTTACGCAGTTAGCTGAAAATATGGAGCCAATCCAGCTGCAGCACCTGCTCAACGAGGTGTTTAGCCGCATCACGCAAGTCATTGTTGGTCATCGCGGCACCATTGATAAATACATGGGCGATTGTGTAATGGCTTTTTGGGGCGCGCCTGTCAGCATGCCCAACCATGCTGAGTTGGCGGTGCTAGCTGCGCTGGATATTACGCAAGTTCTCGTGCAAATCAATGCAGAGCGCCGCACCAAAGGTTTAATCGAAGTGAAACTTGGCATAGGTATCAACAGCGGCATGATGTGCGTAGGCGACATGGGCTCATTCATGCGCCGCAGCTACACCGTGGTGGGTGATGCAGTCAACATTGCCTCGCGCATAGAAGGGCTAACCAAACACTATGCCGTAGATTTATTGGCTGGCAATTCGACAAAATTGTGCACCCCTCTGTTTGATTGGTTGCTAGTTGATACTGTTCGACTTGCCGGAAAAACCGAAAGCTTGGCTTTGTTTACACTCAAGGCTACATCAGTCAAATCAAACTCGATGAATAACCAACATACACTATGAGCAACGAGACTATTTTGGAAGTGCAGCTTGATGCGGTAAATGCTAAATTGTTACAAGCTGTTAATTTCGACGCTATGATTGAGACATGGTGCCAAGAGTTTAGTGTTGCCATCAATGCTGAGCGCATTAGCCTCTTTCTTGTCAATGAAGATGGGGTTACCATTACCTCAAAAGTCACCACTGGCATGACCCTACGTACAGGGGTGAGGCTGCCTATTAGCCCGAAAAGCTTGGCTGGGTTTGTAGCGATGAGTAAACGCCAGCTCAATATTAAAGACGTGTACGACGTAGGTGCTTTGCAAGCTGTCCATCCTGAGCTAAGATTTGTCGACGCGGTTGATAAATCAACAGGATTTCGTAGCAAGCAGATGATGATTAGCCCTATCATGGCGGGCAACGTCATACTAGGCGTCTTGCAAGTCATCAACAACAAAAATGGACAATCCTTTGCACAACTTGAACTTGACGGCTGCAGCCGCATTTGCCAATCTCTGGCAACAGTCTTGCAGCGCCCTAAGAACTTTCAAGCATCAAGCAACTCAAACACTGCACTGAACACAGCAACCACCCTACCTACTGCAGCAACCCTTTCAAACCAAGCATCGCCCATGGCAACCACGACCAAGTCTTCTCCCCCAATAGCAGTCAAGCCAACTGCGCCCGCGCGATCAGCTGCTCCAGCGGCTCCAGCTGCCCCGGTGGCATATCGGCCTAGCCAACCTACTAAATACGATGGCTTGGTCAACTCTGGCGCCATTACCAAAATGGCTTTGCAAGAATGTCTGTCCAAGCGTGGCGACAAAGACGGCACGATTGAGCAACTGCTGATTGACGAATACCAAGTCACGCCGTCACAAATCGGCCAAGCGCTCGCTTTGTTTTTTGGTACGACTTACGAGCCCTATAGCAAAGCGCGCTTCAATACTGACAAGCTGCATGGCGCGTTGAAGCGCGATTTTTTGTCTGAGCAAGGCTGGATTCCGTTGGAAGAATCTTTCGACGGCTTGCTTGTCATGTGCCTGAACCCCGAAAACGTGCGTAGCACCTACGTTGTGCAGCACATGTTTCCGCGCGAAACCAAGTTTAAATACGTTGTTTCCTCACAATCAGAATTCAACCAAACGCTCGATTTGATCTTCGGCAACGCCGATGGCGATGGCAATATCGACCATCTGCTGGCCAATTTGAGCCGCCCCATGCAAGAAGAGGGCGAGGAAGAAGACTACTTAGCCAGCTCCACGGCAGACAACGAGGTCGTCAAGTTCGTCAACAAGGTGATTTTGGAAGCCTACCAAAAGAAAGCTTCTGATATTCACATAGAGCCCGGTCAGGGCAAAGCCAATGTGGGTGTGCGCTTGCGCATTGACGGAAGCCTGGTGCCCTACATCGATGCGCCACGTCATTTGCGTCAAGCCATCGTGGCGCGCATCAAAATCATGTCGGACCTTGACATTTCAGAAACACGTCGACCCCAAGACGGTAAAATACCGTTCAAAAAATTTGGCCCTTTAGATATTGAGCTGCGTGTTGCCACTTTGCCATCTGCTGGCGGTGTGGAAGACGTGGTTATGCGTATCTTGGCTGGCGGTGAAGCGATACCGATGGAGCAGCTAGGCTTGACGCAGCACAACATGGACCGTTTACTCAGCGTCATCCACAAACCCTATGGCTTGTTTTACGTATGCGGCCCCACCGGTTCCGGTAAAACCACCACCTTGCACTCGATTTTGGCCAGCTTAAACACGCCAGACACCAAAATTTGGACGGCGGAAGACCCGGTCGAAATCACGCAAAAAGGCTTGCGCCAAGTGCAGGTCAACAAAAAAGCCGGTATCGACTTTGCCATGCTGATGCGCTCGTTTTTGCGGGCCGACCCAGACATCATCATGGTCGGTGAGTCGCGCGATCACGAAACCGTCTCTATGGGTGTCGAAGCCTCACTCACCGGCCACATGGTGTTCTCCACCCTGCACACCAATTCCGCGCCCGAGTCCATCACCCGCTTGCTAGACATGGGTATGGACCCGTTTAACTTTGCCGATGCGCTCTTGGGCGTGCTCGCTCAACGTTTAGCCAAACGCTTGTGCAGTTGCAAAGAAGCTTACACACCAGCAGGGCCTGAGCTGCAACAATTCATCAGCGAATACGCCGAAGAGCTGCGTAACACCCCCGCATGGCAGGCAGATGCACCTGGTGAGGCCAAAAAGCTGTACCAAAGCTGGATTGAAAATTACGGCACAGATGGCCGCATCACCATGTACCGAGCCGTTGGTTGCAGCCGCTGCGCCAAAACCGGCTACAAAGGCCGTTTAGGCCTGCATGAGCTGCTGCTGGCAGACGATGAGATTAAAAAACTCGTCCAAGAGCGCGCCCGCGTCGCCACCATCTTCTCCAGCGCCGTAGCAGGCGGTATGCACACCCTGAAAATGGACGGCATGACCAAAGTGCTGCAAGGCCTGACAGATCTCAAAC
>JANMTB010000084.1:0-5186 GCA_031390045.1 Polaromonas sp. | reverse complement strand
GCAGATTCCTTTGCAGCGCCTGGTCGCCATCACCGGCGTCTCCGGCTCCGGTAAATCCACCCTGGCGCGTGAGGTGATGCTGACCAACGTCCACGCCGCCGTGGCACAGAAAGCGACCAAAGCCGGGCGCGATGCAGCCGCGGCTGGCAAACACCCGGTCTGGGTCGGCTGCGCGGACGTAACGGGCTACGCCACGGTCGACCGGGTGCTGGAAGTCGACCAAACTCCCATCGGCAAAACCCCACGCAGTTGCCCTGCTACCTATATCGGTTTTTGGGACACCATCCGCAAGCTGTTTGCCGAAACGCTGGAAGCCAAAGCCCGTGGTTATGCAGCTGGCCGTTTCAGCTTCAATGCCGGTGATGGTAGATGCTCAGGCTGCGATGGCCAGGGCATCCGCACCATTGCCATGAGCTTTTTACCCGACGTGAAGGTCAAATGCGAGGTCTGCCACGGTGCCCGCTTCAACCCAGAAACGCTGGCTGTCACCTGGCGTGGCAAAAGCATTGGCGACGTGCTGCAGATGGAAGTGGATGAAGCGGTCGACTTCTTCGCCGCCATGCCCAACATCAGCCACCCGCTGCAACTGCTCAAAGACGTGGGGCTGGGCTATTTGACGCTAGGACAACCGTCACCCACCCTCAGCGGCGGCGAGGCGCAGCGCATCAAACTGGTGACCGAGCTTTCCAAAGTGCGTGACGACATCACCCGCCGTGGCCAAAAAGCCCCGCACACCCTGTATGTGCTGGACGAGCCGACGGTGGGTCTACACATGGCGGATGTGGAAAAACTCATCCACGTGCTGCACCGCCTGGTCAACGGCGGCCACAGCGTGGTGGTGATTGAGCACGATCTGGACGTGATCGCCGAAGCCGACTGGGTCATCGACCTCGGCTCCGACGGCGGCAAAGCCGGTGGTCAGGTGGTGGCGGCAACCACACCCGAAGGCGTGGTCAAGCTGAAAACCCACACGGGGGTAGCTTTGAAGGCGGTTTTAGCGAGGAAGTAAACGAGAAAGTAGGCTAAGTTCGGGGAGGGTTACGGATTCACATAACTCCCCGACTTGCCGCCATGCTTCTCCAGCACCCGCACATCGGTCATGGTCATGCCACGGTCGACTGCTTTGCACATGTCGTAGATGGTGAGCAGGGCGACTTGTACGGCGGTTAGGGCTTCCATTTCTACGCCGGTTTGACCGATGGTTTCTACCGTGGCGGTACAGGTAATTGACCGAAGTTGCTCTGATATAGGGGTATTTTCATCTGTAGCCGGCGTATTTATTGCCTCTTCAGCTATGAAATTTATAGCAACACGGGTTAAAGCGAGCGGATGGCACAGTGGGATCAAATCGCTGGTTTTCTTCGCACCTTGAATACCTGCAATCCGTGCGATACCTAAAACATCACCTTTTTTGGCAGTACCAGCTTCGATCAATGCAAACGTCGCAGGTAACATCGTGATACGACCTTGCGCGACTGCTATGCGGTGGGTGCTGGCTTTGGTGGCCACGTCCACCATGTGGGCTTGGCCTTGAGCGTCAAAATGGGTTAGATGTGACGATACGGCTGAATTTGTTTGTGGGGAATTAATTGTCATGAGCGCTATCATAAGCCTGTGAAATCAATATTTACCTCCATTTTTTGCTATAAACATGCTTTGGCAGCCGCTACAGCGCTGTTTTTAGGCCTTGCTATCCCAAGTTTGAGCCTTGGCCAAGCGGTCATGCCTGTTGCACCAAGCAGTGGCAGATCCACCCCGCTCTTAGGCCCAGGTGAAGACGGCGACTTGACACTGGGCTCTGAGCGACGCATGGGCGACGCGATTGCCAAGCAAATCTACCGCGACCCTGATTATTTGGACGATCCGCTGCTGAACGAGTATGTCGATGGCATTTGGCAATCGCTCCTCAAAGCCGCCCGCGCCAAAGGCGAACTGACGGCTGAGATGGACGAACGCTTTGCCTGGCGCGTGATGCTGGCACGGGACCGCACGGTCAACGCTTTTGCGCTGCCGGGGGGCTATTTTGGCGTCCATTTGGGGCTGATTGGGCTGACGGCTAACAGCGATGAGCTGGCATCCGTCCTCGCCCATGAACTGACCCACGTTACCCAGCGGCACATTTCACGCTCGATTACGCAGCAGGGGCGGCAAACACCGGTGATGATTGCGGCCATGATTTTGGGTGCTGTGGCGGCGCGTAAAAACCCTGATGCTGTCAACGCCGTCATCACCGGCTCGCAAGCAGTGGCGATTCAAGGCCAACTCAACTTTTCGCGTGATATGGAGCGAGAGGCGGATCGGCTCGGGCTGGGGCTGATGCAGCCCGCTGGCTTTGCGCCGCAGGGCTTTGTGGGCATGTTTGAGAAGCTGCAGCAATCCGCTCGTCTGAGCGACAGCGGCAATTTCCCCTACCTACGCAGCCACCCGATGACAACGGAGCGCATGGGCGACATGCAATCGCGCCTGTTGATTCAGCAGTACACCGCCAAATACGCCCCCCAGGTAGAGCCAAGTTTGCAACACGCCATGATGGCTGCTCGCGCCCGCGTGCTGGTCGAGCCAGGAGTCGATGTCTTGCGCTTATGGGCAGCTGAACCGCAATCTACGGGCTTTGCTACCTTTACAAAATCGCGCCAAGTCGCCAGTTTGTACGCCGCAACCTTGGCCGCGATCAAGCTGCGCGATCTAAACCGTGCTAATGACTGCATAAATAGGTTAAAAACAGTTGTAATCGGCGATTTATATGCAAAATACGCTACAAAATTAATAGCAATTGAAGCGCTACTAGCAGCTAATAAGCCTGCCGCTGCTTTAGCCGAAATGGGTGAGCCAGAAGCTGGCAAACAGTGGAGCCGCGCTGAACTGTTCGTTTATTCACAAGTTCAGATCGCCCATGCCCAAGCACCGCGCGCAGCGCAAAATTTACGCACTTGGGTCGTGCAAAACCCTACTGACGCACCCGCTTGGCAGCTGCTAGGCGCAGCTTACAAAGCGGCAGACCAGCCGTTGCGAGCGATTCGGGCCGATGCAGAGGCGCAGGTTGCCCTGCTTGATTACACCGCGGCGATTGACCGCTTCAAAGCCGCACAAGAGTGGGTGCGCGTCAATGCCGCGTCGCAAGCCAGCCGAGATTTCATGGAAGAATCGATTGTTGATGTGCGCACCCGCCAAGTGCTGGAGCTGCTGAGGCAGCAGATCAAAGACGAGAAAGAAGCGGTTAAATAAGGCTCTAGCCGGCGTATTTATTTCCTAGTTTGCTATTATTTTTTAGAAAACAAACTATCTACAGCGGTGTTGATCAAGTAGCTCAACACCGAGTAAATCACCGAGCCGATCAACGCCGCTTTGAAGCCGGTGACATTAAAACCGTCCAACAGTGACGCTGCACCCCAAAACATCAAAGCGTTGATGACGAACAAGAACAAGCCAACTGTTATCACCGTGACGGGCAGCGTCAAAATCACCAACAGCGGTTTGACAAAGGTATTCAGCAAGCCGATGACAAAAGCAGCAATCAGCGCAGCTGGAAAGCTGCTGACAGACACGCCGTCATAAACATAGGCTACAAAAAGCAGGGCGGCGGCTAAAAGTAGCCATCTGGTGATAAGTTTCATACAGCTATGTTACTGGATTTGCACGACAATAGTTGCGTTGAGATTGCAGGTTTTGATTTCTGCGCTATCATATCAAAATACTGACTATTTATACAGCTAATTTATACGACTTTTTACGTGAACACCGCCATCAATATCACCGACATCGAAGCCGCCATCAACTACTGGCGCGAAAAGAGCCCTTCGCCCGATGGCATTACCTTGTGCGCAGAGCTGCGGGCACTGGCAACGGTTTACGCGTTGATGGTCTATCACCACCAAGACACGGCTGCGAGTGAAGGTTTTCCACCCAAAGCCATGGCTGCGTGGTTGGCTTGGTACCACACCACGCCTGACACACCTTGCATCGCTATCTGCTCCACCAGCCAGGGTGACGCGTTTTGCAAAGGCTGCGGCCGCACTTTTGAAGAGGTGCAACACTGGCCTGGCATGACGCCCGTTGAGAAGCGCAACACATGGCATCGCATCACGTCTGAGGGCACCGCCTGGCGATTTAATACCTATGCGGAGCGGGCGGCAGAGAGCAAAACTGCTGCTTCTGGTGGTTGAGCATCTAAAATAATATAAATATTGCTTTAGACAGCGTATTTATTTGTTACATTGCTACTAAATACATAGCATAACTCAATTTATATTGACATTCGCACTTTTGCTGTTGTGCTGCTCAGTGCGACCTTCTGCGTGTTTTTGATCAGTTTGTTTGCATTACTTGCAATTGATACATATTGACACGGTCTGTCATTTATGTGCTTGTCACAAGATGGGAACTGATTAAATGTTTGCAAAAGTTTTACTTCCCCAATGAAATTTAATCTCGCATGCTGTCATTTTTAATGCAAATCGATGAGGCAAGCTCCCTTTTTTGCTGCTCAAATTAGGTATTGTTTGACGACTTTAATGATAACAAAATCATTACAAATAGAGTCAAAAACATGAAATAGGCATCACAAAGTGCACTAAATTATTTTTATGACGCTATTTAAAAGCTAGTCATCGGCTGATTTTTTTATCTTGTAACACTAGGAGAAGCATCATGAAAACTCAAATTAATAAATCCTTCACAAATCGCCATAGCGCATTGTTAGCAACATTGATGCTCTTTGGCAACTATGCAGCACCGGCAAGCGTCTTGCTGGCGGGCGTTTTGCATACCACAGCTGCAACAGCGACCGGTGGCAGAGACCATGATGACGACCATCATAATCATGGTCATAAAGGCCCTAGGGGTCCAATGGGACCAATGGGTCCAATCGGTCCTGCGGGCCCACAAGGTGCAACAGGTCCTCAAGGTATCCAAGGCGTAGCTGGAACTAATGGAACCAACGGTACAAATGGCATAAATGGAACTAATGGAACTAATGGAACCAATGGCATAAATGGAACTAATGGAACCAATGGCATAAATGGAACTAATGGAACTAATGGAACCAATGGAACCAATGGCACGAATGGAGCAACAGGTGCCGCCGGTGCCACTGGTGCTCAAGGCATTCAGGGCGTGGCTGGAGTAAATGGTACGAATGGAGCTACTGGAGCCAATGGAGCTAATGGAGCCAATGGAGCTAATGGAGC
>JANMTB010000071.1:0-3171 GCA_031390045.1 Polaromonas sp. | reverse complement strand
GTTGTGAGCGATTTACTTTTTGCTGCGAGGTGGCAAAGTGGTTATGCCAAAACAGTGTCATCCGCTCAGCCAGCGGAGCGGGAGATTCCAGCATTTCACGCATCCACCATACTTTCATCTCGACGCCTTCACGCAGCTGCTGCTGTCGTTGTGCTTGCTGTTCGTCTTTGCTGTTCAGCAGCTTATAGGGTGTTGGAGGTGATTGACTGGCAAAGTCTGGCGCAGCGTATTTGGGTCTATTGGCCGCAGCAGCGGCAAGTATGTCAGCCACAGCACGCTGAGCACTATGTCCAGCAATCTTGTCAACCTCAGTCTGTGTAGGTGCAAAACCAGTGCGAACCAGCAGACGGCGAGCCTGCAACGGCGTCATTTTTAATGGAATCATCACTCTACAACGGACAAAGTAGACCGCAAGACGACACCAACTCGCACAAAGCTTAGCCCAATCTGTAACCCTACCGTAAATTCAAGTCCGACTTTGTAACAAAGCTTCTGCCAAGGCAAAGTCTTCGGGATAAGTCACTTTGAAATTCTGCGCACTGCCCCTGACAAGCTTAGGTGCATGGCCCAATCGCTCCATGGCGCTGGATTCGTCGGTAATCAGCATGTTGGACGCGTCCGACAAATCCCCAGCAGCGGTCAAAGCTTGTAGCAGCGCCCCAATTCTGAACATTTGTGGTGTTTGCGCCAACCATTTGTCATTGCGGCCCAGCGTTGCAGCCACTCTACCTGCTTGTTCGATTTTCAAAGTGTCGGGCAGAGGTAGCGCTAGCAAACCGCCTACAGCGTCGCTTTCACATTCGTCAATCAAAGCGTTAATCTGCTCGGGCGTTATTAAGCACCGAGCCGCGTCATGCACCAAAACCCAATCGTTATTATCTGCGCCATGTATTAAAAGCACTTTTAAGCCATTAAAAACGGTTATAGCCCTCGTATTTCCTGCCTGAGATGCTATTGAAAATATAGTATTTCCGAGCTCTTTGAGCTCATTAAGCGCTTCAAACATGACTGGTAAATAGTCATCGTCTTGAGCAATAACCACCAAACCGCCCGCCAAACCACTGTGGACACGCTTTACCTGCTCAAAAGCCGCCAAAGTATGCATCACCATAGGCTTACCGGCAATGACACGGTATTGCTTAGGGATATCGCTTTGAGCTCGTGATCCATTGCCGCCACAGGGAATGAGTACCCAATACTTAGCGTTCTTTTTAACGTTCTTTTTAGGGTACTTTTCAGGGCTTTGCACGTTTGTCATGACAGCTATTCTAAAATGCATTCTCAATACCAAAAAGGTATTCAAAGATTATTTAAAGTTTCGTTTTAAGGTTCAATGGATTTACCCAAGCTCTCTCTAGGCAAACGTTACACCCTGCCCCGCTCAGTTGGATCATCTGATGCACTTTTGTTAGCCAAATTGGCGCAACGCGACAAAGCGGCCAAACGCTTGACGGCTATTGTTACCTCTGATGCGACAGACGCGCAGCGTTTGATGCATGAAATCAATTTTTTCGCACCTGAAGTACGTCTCACGCTCTTCCCCGACTGGGAAACCCTGCCTTACGACTCTTTTTCGCCGCACCAAGACCTGATCAGCGAACGACTCGCAACGTTATGGCGCATCAGCCAGCGCGACAAAGACAGTGGCGCAGACGTGGTCATCATCCCCGCCACCACGGCTTTGTATCGCTTAGCGCCACCCAGCTTTCTAGCCGGCTACACCTTTGCCTTTAAAACCAAGCAAAAGTTGGACGAAGCCAAATTCAAAGCGCAACTGACGCTAGCGGGCTACAACCACGTGAGCCAAGTTGTCAGCCCAGGTGAATATGCCGTGCGCGGTGGCTTGATTGATTTGTTTCCCATGGGTTCGATGGTGCCGTTTCGGGTCGATTTGTTTGACGACGAAATTGACAGCATCCGCACCTTTGACCCCGACACCCAGCGCAGCCTCTACCCCGTGCCTGAAGTGCGCCTGCTACCCGGACGCGAGTTTCCGATGGACAACGACGCGCGCACCAAGTTTAGGAGCCGCTGGCGCGAGTTGGTGGAAGGCGATCCGACCAAAAGCCGCGTTTACAAAGACATTGGCAATGGCGTGGCGACGGCTGGTATTGAGTATTATTTGCCGCTGTTTTTTGAGGAAACGGCGACGGTATTTGACTACTTAGCAGGTAACTTGAACGGTGTTGCAGATTCTAAAAACGAAGCCACCGTCGTGCTGCATGGCGATTTAGAACCCGCCTTTCAACGTTTTTGGCAAGACACCAAAGACCGCTACCGCTTGGTACAAGGCGACCCAGACCGCCCAGCGCTGCCGCCAGAAACCTTATTTTTAAGCGCAGAGCAGTTTTATGCACGAGCGAATGATTTTGCGCAACTGGCGATCAAAGCTGCGCCAACAGATGCATCGAACGAATCTTCATTCGTCGAATTTGGTACTTTGCCTGATCTGTCCGTTGTTCGTGGTGCTGATGATCCACTAGCAAAACTCAAAGCGCATTTGAATAACACGACCCAGCGGGTGCTTATTCTGGCGGAATCAGACGGCAGACGCGAAAGTTTGCTTGATTTTCTGCGTGCCAGTAACCTGTCAGTCCCCGCTTTTGACAGCCTGGAAAACTTTCAAACCAGCGTTGAAAAAATCGGTATCGCCACGTCTGGCTTGAATGTTGGTTTTAGTTGGTTGCAAGTTGGTATCGGTAAAAATATTGGCGAAGGCATTGATCTCGTCACCGAAACCGAGTTGTTTGCTGCAGGCGCGGTGACTCGCAGACGCAAAAAGCAAGAGCAAGTCAGCGATGTTGAAGCGCTGATCAAGGATTTGTCCGAACTCAACGTGGGCGACCCTGTTGTACACAGCTCACACGGTATTGGCCGTTACCGTGGCTTAGTCAATCTTGATGTGGGCAAGCTGCAAAAAGATGGCGAAGCCGAAATGCAAGAGTTTTTGCATTTGGAATATGCCGACAAAGCCACGCTGTACGTGCCCGTCAGCCAATTGCACCACATCAGCCGCTACACCGGTGTGTCTGCCGACGAAGCGCCGCTGCACCGCCTGGGATCGCCGCAATGGGACAAAGCCAAACGCAAAGCCGCCGAGCAAATCCGCGACTCCGCCGCCGAGCTGCTGAACATCTACGCCCGCCGCGCCGCCCGTGAAGGCCACGCCTT
>JANMTB010000061.1:0-12230 GCA_031390045.1 Polaromonas sp. | reverse complement strand
TGCTATTGTTGAAAATGGTGTCTGGGTTCGCCAAGAGCCTGTGTTTGATTCACCTATCAATTTAGGCTCTTACTGTGCCAAAGGTGCAGCTTTGCGTGAGCATGGTCACGGTGAGTTCCGCTTGCGCTACCCCATGAAATTAGTCAACGGCAAGTACGAGCGCATCAGCTGGGATACAGCCTTGACAGAGATCAGCGCCAAAATGATGGAGCTGAAAAAAGCCAGCGGTCCTGACAGTGTTTATTTCGTCGGTTCTTCCAAGCACAACAACGAACAAGCATATTTGCTACGTAAATTCGTCAGTTTTTGGGGCAGCAACAATTGCGACCATCAAGCACGTATTTGCCATTCCACCACGGTTGCTGGCGTAGCCAACACCTGGGGTTATGGCGCGATGACCAATTCGTACAACGACATGCAAAACAGCAAGTGCGCGATGTACATTGGCTCGAATGCTGCCGAAGCGCACCCCGTCAGCATGTTGCACATGTTGCATGCCAAGGAAACTGGTACCAAAATGATTGTGGTTGACCCGCGCTATACGCGAACAGCCGCTAAGTCTGATGAGTTTGTCCGTATTCGCTCTGGCTCAGACATTCCTTTCATCTTTGGTGTTTTGTACCACGTCTTCAAAAATAACTGGGAAGACACAAAGTACATCAACGACCGCGTGCATGGCATGGAAACGGTCAAAGCTGAAGTTTTGGCTAAATGGACACCCGATAAAGTTGAAGAAGCTTGTGGCGTGAAAGAAGCGCAAGTCTTGAAAGTTGCAACCATGCTGAGCGAAAACCGCCCAAGCACGGTGGTGTGGTGTATGGGACAAACCCAACACACCACGGGTAACGCGGTGGTTCGTGCAACCTGTATTTTGCAATTGGCATTAGGCAACGTCGGTAAATCAGGCGGCGGTACCAACATTTTCCGTGGCCATGACAACGTGCAAGGCGCCACCGACGTGGGTCCAAATCCAGATTCATTGCCAGGTTATTACGGTTTGGTAGAAGGCTCGTGGAAACACTTCGCCAAGGTGTGGGGTGTCGATTTTGAGTGGATCAAAAAACAATTTGCAACACCAGCGATGATGAGCAAACCTGGAATAACCGTGTCGCGCTGGATTGACGGCGTGCTCGAGAAAAACGAGTTGATTGACCAAGACTCCAACCTGCGCGGCGTCTTCATGTGGGGGCATGCACCCAACTCTCAAACCCGTGGTTTGGAGATGAAGCGTGCGATGGACAAGCTCGATTTGCTGGTAGTCGTTGACCCTTATCCGTCAGCCACAGCCGCCATGGCGGCGATGCCCGGCAAAGCCGAAGATGTGAACGCCAATCGCGCAGTGTATTTACTACCCGCTGCAACGCAGTTCGAAACCAGCGGCTCTGTCACTGCATCAAACCGCTCGATTCAATGGCGTGAAAAAGTCATCGAGCCGTTGTGGGAAAGCCGCAGCGACCACATGATCATGCAGCAATTTGCAAACAAACTAGGTTTCGGCAAAGAACTGTCCGTCAACTACAAAATGCAAAAAGTAGCTGGCATGGATGAACCAGTGCCAGAAGATATTTTGCGCGAAATCAACAAAGGTGTTTGGACGATTGGCTACACCGGCCAAAGCCCAGAGCGTTTGAAAGCCCACATGCGCAATATGCACGTGTTTGATGTCAAAACGCTCAAAGCCAAAGGCAATGCGAAAGACAAAGAAACTGGCTACGACTTTACTGGCGACTACTTTGGATTGCCATGGCCTTGTTACGGCAATGCGTCAATCAAGCACCCAGGTTCACCGAACTTGTATGACACATCTAAACATGTCATGGAAGGCGGTGGTAATTTCCGCGCCAACTTTGGTGTGGAGCGTGAGGGTAAGAGCTTGTTGTCCGAAGACGGCTCTCACTCACTCGGTGCAGATATCACGACAGGTTACCCAGAATTTGACCACGTGCTGTTGAAAAAACTCGGCTGGTGGGATGATTTGACCGACGCTGAAAAAGCTGGCGCTGAAGGTAAAAACTGGAAAACAGACTTGACTGGCGGTATTCAACGCGTGGTCATGCAAGTGCATGGTTGCCATCCTTTCGGTAATGCCAAAGCCCGCGCCATAGTATGGAACTTCCCAGATCCGATTCCACAGCACCGTGAGCCTTTGTATGGCACACGCCCTGATTTGATGGCCAAGTACCCAACGCATGACGACAAGAAAGCCTTCTGGCGCATGCCCACTTTGTACAAAACGATTCAGCAAAAGAACGTGGCGGACAAATTGCATGAAAAATTCCCGTTCATCATGACCTCTGGTCGTTTGACGGAGTACGAGGGTGGCGGTGAGGAGACGCGCTCTAACCCGTGGTTGGCTGAGCTACAGCAAGAGATGTTTATCGAGATCAACCCGAAGACAGCGAGCGAAAAAGGCATCGCAAACGGCAGCCGTGCTTGGGTGTCATCACCTACCGGTGCGCGCCTGAATGTGCAAGCCATGGTGACAGAGCGCGTCGGTCCTGACACCGTATTCATGCCTTTTCACTTCTCAGGTCGTTGGCAAGGTGCGGATATGCTGGCTTACTACCCGAACGGGGCTGCGCCGGTGGTCCGTGGTGAAGCGATCAATACTGCAACAACATATGGTTATGACAGCGTGACCATGATGCAAGAAACCAAAACGACGATCTGTAACGTCGAGAAAGCATAAGGAGTCAAACCATGGCACGCATGAAATTTGTCTGTGATGCAGAGCGCTGTATCGAATGCAATGGCTGTGTAACGGCTTGCAAAAACGAAAACGAAGTCCCTTGGGGTGTGAATCGTCGCCGTGTGGTCACCTTGAATGATGGTGTTCCAGGTGAAAAATCTATCTCAGTCGCATGTATGCATTGCAGTGATGCACCATGTATGGCTGTTTGCCCAGTCAATTGCTTTTACCGCACTGACGAAGGTGTGGTCTTGCACGACAAAGACGTCTGCATCGGCTGCGGCTACTGCTCATACGCTTGCCCATTCGGCGCGCCACAGTTCCCTTCACAAGGCACATTTGGCGTACGCGGCAAAATGGACAAATGCACTTTCTGTGCTGGCGGCCCTGAAGCCAATGGCAGCCAAGCAGAGTTTGAGAAATATGGACGTAACCGCTTGGCTGAAGGTAAATTACCTGCATGTGCCGAGCAATGCTCAACCAAAGCACTCTTAGCAGGTGACGGCGACGTGATTGCTGACATCTTCCGTAACCGCGTCCTTAAACGTGGCAAGGGTGCTGAAGTTTGGGGCTGGGGTACGGCTTACGGCTCTAAACAAGCTGGCCAACCACCTGCAGCAGGAGCAAAATCATGAAAAACATAATATTCATAGTTTTAGTTACGGCAGCTTTGGTCGCCTGTGGCGACAAGCAACAAACGTCTGCTACGCCTAAGAACGATGCTGTGCCTTATGCTGGCACTGGTGTTGCTGCTTTCACCGCTCCTGGCTGGAAAGCTGGAGACAAAGTGGCTTGGGAGCAGCAACTCAAAGCTCGCATGCAAAATACCCAAAACGAGTATTCCAAAGTCAACTAACAGGGCTCATCTATGCTGCGGTCAATCATTGCGACTTTCGCAAAATTCGGTTCGACATTAGGTCTTGCCTTGGCGATCAACGGATCTGCCCTTGCTCAAGCTGCTGCGCCCGTAGCTGTACCAGCAACTCCGGCTACTGTAGCTGCGCCTGACTTGGTACCGCCTGCTGCTGCAACACAAGGCGGCATTCAAAGTGCCAACATCATGGACATCAAGCCTGAAGCCAGTCTTGAGCCTGGCTACGCCAAGCAAAGCAATGCCGAGCGTGGCAAAGTGCAACCTGGCAACAATGCACCGATGTGGCGTCAAGTGGGTGCAGGTGCTGAAGGCTTTACAAGCTACCCCAAAGACACTGCTCCAGAAGCAGGCATATTGATTCAACCTTTCACACAATACCCGGGGTCGCGCTTGACAAATGCGGGCGAAGCATGGCGACAAGTGCGCAACGGCTTGATCATTCCGTACGGCGGCGCTTTGCTTTTGATTGTGTTGGGCGGCTTGGCTTTGTACTACTGGCGCAAAGGTGAGGTCAAATTGGATGGCGCACCAACAGGGCGCAAAATCGAGCGGTTCACGCCCTTTGAGCGCTCAGCTCACTGGGCAAACGCGATTGCTTTCAGTATTTTGGCAATATCTGGCTTGGTGATGGCTTTTGGTCAGTACTTTTTGATGCCTGTGTTTGGCAAAGCGCTGTTTGGCTACCTTGCTTACATTTTGAAGAACGCACACAATTTTGCTGGACCCGTTTTTGCGGTATCGCTCATTGTTGTCATGTTCACGTTCGTACGTGACAACATGCCCGCCAAAGGCGATTTGAATTGGTTGCTCAAGGGTGGTGGTTTATTTTCTAAAGACCATATCAAAGCTGCTCGCTTTAATGCCGGAGAAAAAGTGATGTTTTGGGGTGGTGCGTTTGTATTAGGATTAACAGTCGTTGCCTCTGGACTGGTGATGGATAAACTTATTCCCGGCCTAAGTTACGACCGCAGTATGATGCAAATCTCGCATATGGTTCATGCTGTCGCGACGGTTTTGATGATGGTTGTATTCATAGGCCACATTTACTTGGGCACCATCGGCACCGAAGGCACTTACCAAGGTATGAAAACGGGCTACGTGGACGAGAACTGGGCGAAGCACCACCACGAACTGTGGCTTGATGATGTCAACTCTGGCAAAATCCCTCGTGATCGCACAGCAGTTGCTTCCAATATTGCGGCTCATAACCAATCTGTACAAGCTTGAGGAATTGATGATGAAAAAACTATTCGCACTCACCACACTCACATTCGTTGCTTTGTTTGCAACTGTTGCTGTCGCTAAAATCCCGGCGCCTGTATTGACCGACGAAGCCAAGCTCAAAGCCGCAGAAACCGCTGCTAAAACAGCTTGGTCTGGCAAAAAGGAAAGTTTTTTGCTCTGCCAGTGGCAAGACAAATCTGCAGCGTACTACCGTAAAACAGCGGCAAATGCTAAGCCTGCAGCTGCAACGCCACCTTGCGCAGACCCTGGTGCTTTTGTATTTCCTGTGCCTGAAACCGCAGCACCCGCTTTAGCAGCTGCACCAGCAACGCCGGCAACAGCCGCAGCAGCAGCGAAACCGGTAGCGCCAGCTGCTCAACCTGCACCTGCTGTGGTGGCTGCGCCGGCTAAAAAATCCTGAACGCGCCCCTTCCCTACTTGACCCAGTCCCACGCGCCTTTGGTGCGTGAGGTGATAGCAGTTGACGAACACGGACAGAAACGCACCCTTTTTATACCCGCCGAACGCGCACTCACGGTTTACGTCGACAAGCGCGAGCTTGTCACGCTGATGACCTTAGGCGCACAGCCTGAATGGTTGGTTTTAGGCTATTTGCGCAACCAGCGCTTGGTTGATTCGATATCAGAGATTGAATCCATCACCGTCGACTGGGAAGTCGGCGCAGCAGCCGTCAAAACCCGCCACGGCATCACCGACATTGAAAAACGCACCGAAAAGCGCGTCGTCACCACCGGCTGCGGCCAAGGCAGCGTCTTTGGCGACTTGCTGGGCGCGTTTGACAGCGTCACCCTGCCCGACTCCACCGTCACCCAAAGCCAGCTAGAAACCATCACCAACTCTATTAGGCTGCAAGACAGCGTCTACAAGCAAGCTGGCTCTGTGCACGGCTGTGCGCTGTTTTCGACAGTGTCTGAGACTGCCGAGCAAATGATGTTTGTTGAAGACGTCGGCCGTCACAACGCCATCGACACCATCGCCGGTTGGATGTGGCTGCAAGACCCCGCCAGCGTGCAAGGCGCCAACAAAGTTTTCTACACAACGGGTCGTTTAACCAGTGAAATGGTCATGAAATCTGCCCAAATGGGCATCCCCGTCGTCGTCTCTCGCAGCGGTATGACGGAGATGGGCTTGGCGCTCGCCCAAAAGCTCAGCCTATGCGCCATAGGCCGCGCGACGAACAAACGCTTTCTATGCTTTTCAGCGCCTGAGCGGGTGATTTGGCAGACTGTCAAAGCTGAGTAATCAAGCAGTTTTAGCGTCATTTTGCTATACTTTTAATATCTACTTAGACAATAAATACGCCGGCTACAGCTATTTTTAGGCATATTTCTAACCTGTTAACACATCTGCTTAGTGTTACAACCCCGCCAGCACGCCACCAAAGTCTTGTAAATACGCCTCAAACTTATGCACATCGTTGTGCCCCGCGCCTTTGACCAGCTGGAGCCGCGCCTGCGGCACCAGCGCTTTGAGGGTTTTGCTGTGGCTGGCCGGGATGAAGGTGTCGCTGTCGCCGTGGATCAGCAGCAGCGGGCTTTTGATGTTGGGCAGCAATTGGTCGGTGCGCAGCGGGTAGCGCAGCACCCCCTGCGGCACATAAGGGTAAATTTGACCGGTCAAGCTGCTCATGCTGCTGTAGGGCGATACCAGCACCGTCAGATCTGGCGGTGTTTTTTCGGCTTCCAAAGCCGCACTCAGCCCTGCAGCCAGCCCCGAGCCCAGCGAACGTCCGTAAATCACCCGCTTTTTGCCCACGTACTGCAGTGCAATTTGGTTCCAAGCCGTCCGCACATCGCTGCGCAGCTGCGCCTCACTCTCAATCTGCCCCGTACTTTTGCCAAAACCACGGTAGTCCAGCATCACCAAATCCATGTTGTTTTGGCGGTAGATCTCGGTGTTGATGAACCAGGTGTCCAGATTACCGCTGTTCCCGTGCAAAAAGAACACCACGCCCTTGGGGTTGGGCAATTTGAGCTGAAGCCCCGACAGCCTGGCGCCAGGCACGTCCACGGTGAACTCGCGCACCCCCTCGCCCTGAGTTTTCAGCGCCGCCAGTGGCTGGCTGGCCGGAATGACGACGGGCTGGAACAGCAGTTTTTCCTGAAAAAAGTACAAACCACCAATAACAGCGCCATAAACCGCCAAACCCAACACCATCATCCAAGTGACGACGAAGTGCAGGCCAATGCGTCGTGTTTTGCGGGTCGGTGAGTGCGTGGGTGTGGGTGGTGCAGATTGGGTAGGCATGAGGCGGATTTTAGGGGGAAACATGGAAAATGTCAGTGAATCTCAGTTAATGTCAGCTAATGTCGTTTAAGCTACGCGTCATGCCATTGTCTTGGAACGAAATCAAATCCCGCGCCCTCGCCTTAAGCCGCAATTGGGCAGACGCCGCCAACGAAGATTCGCAAGGCAAACCGTTTTGGATTGATTTTTTTAAAACACCATTAAATATGAGTAATTGCTTAATATATAGTTGGCAAACTAATAAAGGAATAACTAATGGGTAAGCCAACGAGATACTACATGGGGCGTGTCCTAAAAAGAGGCGAAATAACCTCTGCTAAGGTCATAGAGGCAATGCATGACATGTGACTATTGAGTATCGTGGCACGAGATATAGTTTTATCGACTTTGAGGTTATAGGGGCACCTGGGCATGTAGTTGGTTATTTCGCAAAAATTGCTAAATACAAACAACAGGGAGCAGTAGGCGTAGTCCACGAAGCCAAACACGCATCGGCCGAGACCTCCGTACTAAATCTAATTGATGCAGCAAGTGCATTTGTTTATCTCCCAGCCTTCAGCGGTCTGGCGTACAGACATATTTGGAATAACTTTCCCAGCGACCAATTCGAGCGGGTTTTCAAAGAACTAGTAGAAACACGTCACAATAAATTCTTTGTTGGCTGCGATATTGAACCGGTTGTGGACCTTCGGACATTTGTAACTCGGCTATCGAAGCTAGATCTAATTACGGAATTGCAGGCGACTGTTATACCTCCAAACCCTCTTTTTGGTCCCTGCTGGAAATCGTTAAGTGCATATCTAAAAAAACGAAATCTGACGGAAGTGTCAATTAAAGAACAGGCTGTTATTGGTATTGGAACGCGGTTAAAAGAGATTGCGACAGCAGTACTAGACCAACGTGAGGCAAAGCAGATGGTCGATTTGATGGAACCTTTACTTGATGGAGTTGGTGATGCAGCACTTTTAATGGCGGCTGATGGCTATGGCGTGCTCGAATTAAGGGAATTGAAGATGGTCGTGCAGTGGTAATACGAACTAGTGAAAATCAAAAGAGTTTTATGTTCGATAGTGATCCAAATCCACAATTACTTTACGAAATGGCATTTGATGTTTTTAGAAAAGTTAGTGAAGACCGTGGCCTAGAACATCCATGAGTAGCTTTTTAGATCGACTTCGGTATGTCTTTATTTCTCCAGAAATTGTAGGTTTGGTTATTCCTTTCGCGGTTTATGCTTCTTTTCCTACTTTGTACGACGTATTAGTAAAACCTATGAAAGAAAATTTTGGATTTGGTTTGGGTGCTACAGCTTTGCCAGTAGGTATGCTGGTATTTAACTTTAATCAGAGTTATGACATGCTCTCTTTAAAAGGCCGAAGCAAAATATTGATCGAATGGCCGGATTACTCAATACTAAAAGAACGCGTAATTGCTTCGTTTGTATGGTGCGTCATTGGAGCTTTAACTTGCATAGCAGCAGTTTGGATGGTTGCAATCGATAAATTACCTCAACTTGGTGTAGCAATGATGGTTGGCGGGATACTTGCTTCTGCAATTGCAACAGCAACTATCGCGCTAGCCCGCTTCAGTCTGCGTGAAATAATTGGCGAAGATTAATTTCGGAGTAGACAAAAGCGTCCCCAAAGCTCACCGCTTAAGTCGCCAAAGCCTAATTTTGCTAAATACATAGTTAGCAACCTAGTTTTTCGACTACCAGACGCCACTTTTTTCTATTTCAGCATCCTGAGCAGCGCGATGCACAACGCTTGGATGCGCTTTAACTGCGGACGACTGAAAAGCGACTACCAATACTCAATCAGCATCGTCTACAACAACTTCCCATGGCCAGAACTGCTTAAAAACGAATCAAAAATGGCTATAGCCTTCGTATCTATTGCCTATACAGCTATAGAAAATGCAGCAAAAATCGTGCTGGACGAGCGGGTAAAGCACCAAACGGGGGACAATTCGGAGAGTTTGGCGGATTTGTACGACCCGCTGACCATGCCGCCTGCGCTGCTCAAAGCGCACCAAAAGCTGGACGCTGCCGTGGACAAAGCCTACGAACCCTAAGGCGGCAAAAAAGCCTACAAATCCGACGCCGAACGCGTCGCCTTCCTGTTTGAGCTGTACCAACGGATGACGAGTTTGCTGCCAGCGGATTCTGTGAAGGCGAAGCGTAGAGCCAAATTGGTGGGTTGAACTAAGGCTTAAATCCCCCCCTAGCCCCCCCTTTTTCAAAGTGGGGGACAAGACAAACTCCATGGATTCCCGCCTACGCGGGAATGACTGCGGGGAAGCGGTACTGACGGTAAGAAGAGCGGGAATAACGTCAAAAAGCGTGAAAATGACGCAAGGCGTGAGGGGAGTGACGGTAACAGAAGTGCCTTTCGCCATAGTCTTCCCACTTTGAAAAAGGGGGATTGAGGGGGATTTAACCCGTATTTGAATGAGAATTGAGAATGATTTAACCTAATTCGCTATGTTTTTAATAGCTTCTTAGGCAATAAAAACACCGGCTACAACATAAAATATTACTATGAATGAACTATTAGAACGCAACAAACAAAACGCCGTCGCCTTTTACGATTTGATGTTCAACCAATCACAACCACGCCTAGCCATCGAAAAATATACGGGTGCCACTTACATTCAACATAACCCTGAAGTAGCCGATGGCAAAGAAGCGTTTATCAGCTACTTTGAGAAAATGGCGAAGAATACCCGAATAAACGGGTTGAATTTGTACGCGTTATTGCAGAGGGTAATTATGTTGTCCTACACTGCCACCAGATTTGGCCAGGTTTCAGAGATGCGGATTGGGCCGGTATCGATATCTTCCGCTGTGATGCCGATGGCAAGATCGTCGAACACTGGGATGTGCTGCAAACTGTGCCGAAAAGTATGGCGCATGGGAATGGGATGTTTTGATTAGTGGTATATTGCTATATTTTTAATAGCTACTTAGGCAATAAATACGCCGGCTACAGTCATTTTTACCTCTAAAATGGCTTAAAATACGGGGTTTTAAACTCAAAACAGCATTTTTTAGCGTTCTCAACTAGATTTTCGAGCAAATACCCTCACTTTTAAGTCAGTCTAGCTGCGATTTGCAGGCAATTTAGACGCTTATAAGTTAAGGTACAGCCATGAACACAGCATTTTACGTATTGGGGTGGCGGTCGCTTTGGCGGGACTTGCGGGCGGGGGAGCTGCGCTTGCTGATTGTGGCGGTGTCGCTGGCCGTGGCGGCGCTGACGGCTGTGGGCTTTTTTGCGGACAGGCTGAATGGTGGGCTGCAGCGGGATGCGCGGCAGCTGCTGGGGGGTGATGCGGTTATTTCTAGTGACAACGTTACGCCGCAGGCATTCATAGCCAAGGCTAAAGAGCTGGGGCTGCAGACGGCGTTTACGCTGGGGTTTCCGACGATGGCGAGGACCCAATCGCTTGGCTCTACCGATCCCATGACCAAGCTGGTGGCGCTGAAGGCAGTGAGTGAGGCTTACCCGTTGCGGGGCAGCTTGCAAATCACGGCTAAACAGGGCACTGAACCGGCTAAAACGCGGGCAGTGCCTGCCCTTGGTGAAGCTTGGGTAGATGCTGCCCTGTTGGACGGCTTGGGGTTACAAGTCGGTGACAAGCTGCTTTTGGGCGATGCTGAGCTGCGCATTGGGCAAATCATCACCACTGAACCTGACCGGGGTGCTGGATTTGCCAATTTCGCGCCGCGTGTGATGGTGAACATGGCTGGCATGGCGGCAACGGGGTTGATCCAGCCCGCCAGCCGGGTGACGTATCGGTTTGCAGTGGCGGGAACAAGTTCTGGCGGGCCGGCGGTGGATAAGGATGTGAAAGCTTTTATCGATTTCGCCAAGCTACAAACCATGGCTGGCGTGCGGCTGGAATCATTTGAAGGCGGGCGGCCAGAGATGAAGCAAACGCTGGACAGAGCGGAGAAGTTTTTGAGCTTGATCGCCCTGTTAGCGGCTTTGCTCAGTGCGGTTGCGGTGGCTTTGGCAGCGCGGGGCTTTGCGGCGAAGCATTTGGACGACTGTGCCATGCTGCGCGTGCTGGGACAAAGTCAGCGCAATATTGGGCTAAGCTACACCTTTGAGTTTGCACTGGTAGGACTCTTTGCAAGCGGACTGGGTATTTTGATTGGTTATGCGGTGCATTATGTGTTTGTGTTGCTGCTGGCGGGTTTGATTGAATCGAGTCTGCCTGCTGCATCGCTCTGGCCAGTCGCGTTCGGTTTGGGTATGGGCATGACGCTGCTGCTGGCGTTTGGCCTGCCACCGGTTCTGCAGTTGGCACAAGTACCGCCGCTGCGAGTGATTCGCCGTGATGTGGGTAGCTTGAAACCTGCGTCGCTGGCGGTGCTGGGCTTGGGTATGGCGGGCTTTGTGACGCTGCTGCTCGCAACCAGCAGCGATTTGAAGTTGGGGTTGATCACTGTGGGCGGCTTTGCGGCCGCGGTGGTGCTGTTTGCAGGTATCAGCTACATAGCTATCAAACTGCTGCGCTTGAGTGTGAATGACGCCACAGCGCCGCGCTGGCTGGTATTGGCGACGAGGCAATTGACGGCACGGCCAGCCTTTGCGGTGGTACAGATCAGCGCTTTGTCGCTTGGATTGTTGGCTTTGATTTTGTTGGTGTTGTTGCGGACTGATTTGATCAACAGCTGGCGCAAAGCTACACCTGCAGATGCACCAAACCGGTTTGTCATCAATGTGATGCCTGAGCAAAGCGAGAGCTTTCAAGAAACGTTGAAACAGGCCGGCATCAAAAATTATGACTGGTACCCGATGATTCGCGGGCGTTTGGTGGCTATCAACAACACCGATGTCAAATTAGACAACTTTGCAGATGAGCGTGCCAAGCGCATGTTGGACAGAGAATTTAATTTATCTAGCAGTGCTGCGTTACCGGCACACAACATTGTCACGACTGGCGCATGGACGCCCAACGAAACAGGTGGCGTGAGCATTGAAGAAAGTGTCGCTAAAACCCTCAACCTTGCCATGGGTGACAAGCTGCGTTTTGACGTGGGCGGCATGATGGTTGAGAGCACGGTGAGCTCTGTCCGCAAGGTAGATTGGGGTTCGATGCGGGCGAACTTTTATGTGATGTTTCCCGTAGCGCAACTAGCGGGTGTGCCCGTGACCTATATGGGGG
>JANMTB010000060.1:0-10169 GCA_031390045.1 Polaromonas sp. | reverse complement strand
TAGGCGTTAGTCGCACCGTGGTGCGTGAATCTATCAAATCTTTGGTCGCCAAAGGACTTATTCATACGGGTCCTAAAGTGGGCACGCATGTGCTTTCCGCCGATAAATGGAATTGGTTTGATGCAGATGTGATTGCTTGGCAATCGAAAGCAGGTTTAACGTCAGAATTTATTCGTGACTTGCAAGATTTACGCCGCGTGGTTGAGCCGGCGGCTGTTCGCTTTGCGGCCATGCGAGCGACGCCAGAAGATATTGCACGCATAGAAGCCGCATACGCTGGCATGAAGCAAGCTGTCCATCAAGGCGGCGACTACATTACATTTGATTTGCGTTTCCATCAGGGTTTACTCGCTGCCTCGCACAACCGTATGCTGGTACAAATGAGTAAGGCTTTAAGCGCGTTGTTGCGTACCAGTTTTGAATTGTCAACAGCCAAAGAAAATGGCACACGACATTCACTGCCCATGCACCGTGCTGTACTAGATGCGGTCATTGCACATAACCCAGCACAAGCTGAGCGAGCAATCATAGTTTTAATAGAAAGTGCGCATAATGATATTGAAGAAATATTGACATCACGCAGACGCTTGCCCCGCATGAACAGACCCGCAACAGAGCTGCGAGTCGCCTAATGTTATTTTTCCGTGTTCCGTTCCCGTTAGTTGATAAACCATTTAAGGAGACTGTCAGATGAAATTTAAATTACTCGCAACTGCAGCTTGCATGACCACGGCGATCTTCGTCAGTGGTCAAGCAGCAGCGCAAGAAAAACTTACCGTTTGGTGGGGTAAAGGTTTTTATAAAGCTGAAGATGATGCTTTGTTCGCAGCTATCAAAAAATTTGAAACTAAAAACCCAAAGATTAAAATTGATCTTTCGCTGTATGCACCACAGGAGATGATTCCAAAATCTGTCGCAGCGATGGATGCTGGGAATCCGCCAGATGTCGCCTACGGTGACGTGTATGATTTTCAGGTCACCGCGAAATGGGCTTTTGACGGCAAACTAGAAGATCTGAGTAGCATCATCGATCCGATAAATTCCAAGTTTGAACCTCGCGCTTTGTCAACTACTTTCTTGTTGAATAATAGCAACGGCAAACGCGCTTACTATGCGTTTCCAGTCAAGCAACAAACCATGCACATTCAGTATTGGAAAGACATGCTGACTGAAGCTGGTTTTAAAGAATCAGATATTCCAAAAGATTGGAAAGGATACTGGGATTTTTGGTGCGATAAAGTACAAACCAGTTACCGTCAGAAAAGTGGCAACCGGGCATTCGGCATTGGTCAACCTTTAGGCGTGGACTCAAGCGACTCATTCTTCTCGTTTCTAACTTTCATGGATGCGCATAACGTCAAATTGGTCAGTGATTCGGGAAAATTGCTTGTGGATGATCCTGCAGTCCGCCAAGGTTTGATCAACACATTGACCGATTACACCGGTATTTACAGCCGTGGCTGCACACCGCCTTCCAGTACCAATTGGAAAGACCCGGACAATAACGTTGCTTTCCACAACAAAACGACTGTGATGACACACAATGCTACTATTTCTATAGCAGCAAAGTGGTTAGATGACATGAATAATCAGACCTTGACGCAAGCGCAACGCGATATTGCGAAGTCTAATTACACTGAGAAAATTGCGACAGCCGGCTTCCCAAATAAGCCGGACGGTAGCAAAATGACTTATCGTGCTGCAGTCAAAACCGGTGTCATTTTCCAAGGCGCTAAAAACAAAGAGGCTGCGAAAAAATTCGTGTCATTCTTGCTCGAAGATACTAATTTGACACCTTACGTTGAAGGCTCTTTGGGGCGCTGGTTTCCAGTAACCAAAGCGGCGCAACAGAGCGCATTTTGGAAAGGTGATCCACACCGAATAGCTGTTTACAACCAGTTCACTGCGGGTACCTCACCGTTTGAGTTCACCAAAAACTATAAGTTTACGGTGTTAAATAACGAAAATGTGTGGGCTAAAGCGGCCAACAGGGTGTTGTCTGAAAAAATCCCAGTGGATAAAGCAGTCGATGAAATGATTGCTCGTATCAAGACAGTAGCAAATTGATTTACTAGTTTGAAATTTGTTTTTTTTGAGTAGTTGATATGTAAATGGCGACTGCGAGAAGTTATCGCAGTCGCCATTGAATGAATAAATTTTATGAACCAGTCCGCAACAGTACCGGCACTTTCAAAGTCTTCATCGCCACCTTTGCAAGTGAAGCGCTCGTTATCTCAATGGGAATTTTGGGGGCGAATATTTGTACTCCCCTATTTGCTAGTTTTTGTTATTCTTGTTTTGTTTCCAGTAGGCTACGGTTTGTGGCTGGCTAAAAATCCTGAAAGTTATATCAAGTTATTTGCTGACCCTATTTTTTTTAGAACGGTCATCAATACCCTAATTTTTCTTATTGTTGCAATCAATTTGAAAATGGCTATTGCCTTATTTCTGTCTGGTTTTTTTGTAAGAACAAACTGGTGGATAAAAATCTTATCAGTGTTATTTATCTTGCCATGGGCAGTGCCCTCAATACCGACAATTCTGTCTGTTCGGTTTATGTTGAATCCCGAATGGGGTGTTATCAATCAAACAATTTATAAATTAACAGGTTTAGATGGGCCTAATTGGTTGAATGATCCAACTCTAGCGCTCGCGTTTTCGATGCTGATGCATATTTGGAAATCACTGCCTTTCTGGACTCTCATATTAGTTGCGGGTCGCATGTCTATTCCAACGGAGCAGTATGAAGCGGCAGCTGTTGATGGCGCAAGCTCTTGGCAGAAATTTAGATTTATCACTTGGCCATCCATGAAAACTTTGTATGTGACTTCATTGTTGTTATCAATGATTTGGACACTGGGTGACTTCAACAGTGTCTACTTATTGACTGGTGGCGGTCCTGCGGATCTCACCCATGTTTTAGCGACACTGGGTATTCGTTATTTGCGTTTAGATCAGTTAGATGTCGCTATGGCTTCCATCGTCGTCGCCTTGCCACTGGTATTACCCTTGGTGTATTTCATGATGAAAAGGTTGTCGAAATGAGTAAACTGACCCTCAAAAAAGTAACGAATGAGGCTAAGCTTTTACTCATTGGCATCCCGGTATTTTTATGGACTATTGTGCCGGTTTATCACATGTTTTTATTCGCCATTTCTGAGCGTGATACGGCAACTTCAGGCAGGCTGTGGCCACAAAATCCAACTTTGCAAAATTTTGACCATGTATTCAATCAGAAGCATTTCTACTTGAATCATTTTTGGCAACAACTTGGAAATTCTGTCACGATTGCCTTTGCTGTTGGTGCCATCACGCTGATTGTCTCAACCATGGCTGCATTTGCCATCAGTCGGCTCAAAGTACGAGGTGGACGTATTGTGCTGAACATGGCGTTATTCACCTACTTTATCCCTGCTGCATTTTTGGCTGTACCCATGTACAAAACCATGGCAACTTACGGGCTGCTCAACAACCATTGGTCACTCATATTAGCCATGGTGACCATTGCCTCACCTTATTGCATTTGGGTGCTCAAACAAGCTTCTGATAAATTACCTTTTGAGCTTGATGAAGCCGCAAGAATGGATGGCGCTACACCTATTCAATTATTTCGTTTGGTGTACTTGCCTTTGATGTTGCCATCTCTGGTTGCCGTAGGAACTTATTCTTTGCTGTTGGCTTGGAACGAGTATCTATATGCGTTTTTATTGCTCTCTAAAGAGACCGATTTAACTCTCGCAGTGGCATTGGGTAATTTTCTTGCCGCAGATGATTCGCCTTGGGAGCTGCTGATGGCGACAGGTTTTCTGTATGCTTTGCCTCCTGCTGCCATTTACTATGTGTTCAAGCGCTACATGGTGTCTGGCCTGACAGCTGGTGCTGTGAAGAGTTAAGCGCAGTTTGTTAATTGATATTCGTATTTATTCATTAAAAAGACAGTTATATGGCATCCGTATCCTTTCGCAATATTGAAAAATCTTTCGGTAAAACCAAGATCATTCACGGCATTAGTTTTGATATTCACGATGGTGAATTTGTGGTTCTAGTTGGTCCATCAGGCTGTGGTAAATCAACCTTGCTACGGATGTTGGCAGGATTAGAAGAAATCACCGGAGGCGAAATTGCCGTTGATGACCGCGTTGTCAACGACTTAGACTCTAAAGACCGCGACATCGCCATGGTTTTTCAAAGCTACGCCTTGTACCCGCACATGACGGTACGAGACAACATGGCATTCAGCTTAAAGCTGCGCAAGGCAGATTTATCGTTGACGAATGAGCGGGTTAACAAAGCAGCCAAAATTTTAAATTTAGATGTTCTTCTTGATCGCTTCCCTCGTGAACTATCTGGCGGTCAACGCCAGCGTGTTGCCATGGGTCGCGCGATTGTTCGTGATCCTAAAGTCTTTTTGTTTGATGAGCCATTGTCTAACTTAGATGCAAAATTACGCGTGTCGATGCGTGCTGAAATTAAAGCTTTGCATCAGCGCCTGAAAACGACTACGGTTTATGTGACTCACGACCAAATTGAAGCCATGACCTTGGCTGACCGCATTGTTGTCATGCATGACGGCATCATCGAGCAAATTGGAACGCCGCTAGAGCTTTTCGATCGACCAGGTAATTTGTTTGTCGCGCAATTCATTGGCTCTCCCTCCATGAATGTTTTTGAAGGTACGCTGCGAGGCTCGAATGGTCAGTTCGCAGTTGAAGCTTTGGGTGTCAATTGGCCTGTTCAGAGTGTTAGTCAAGGGCGTGATGGCCAAGCTGTAAGTTATGGTATTCGTCCAGGGGACATCAGTATTTCAAATTCTGGCCAAGGCATTGAGGCGAAAGTTATCGTGGTTGAACCCACCGGCGCCGAGACTGAGCTTTTGTTAGAAGTTGGAGGTACACAAATCGTCACGGTGATGCATGGCCGCACGGATGCCAAGCCAGATGATATCGTGCGATTGAGCATTGATGCCAACAAAGCACACATTTTTGAAACGCAAACGGGTAAACGCTTGGATTGAATGTTTGACATAACAATTCATTGATCGACCGACATGAGCACATACAACCAAGTCATCCTTTTTACCGATACAGATGGTCGCGCCAAATTCCGTGAGGAAGCATTGTCTATGCCAGAAGGCAACCCGCAAGCCATGCTGTCAAAACTGCAGCCTTCAGGCGGTTTTCAAGTCCGGCACAGCCCAGTGGGGTTTCGCAGCCAGTTTCATTGCACCATCACACCACAGTGGGTGT
This sequence comes from Polaromonas sp., assembly GCA_031390045.1. Taxonomy (GTDB): domain Bacteria; phylum Pseudomonadota; class Gammaproteobacteria; order Burkholderiales; family Burkholderiaceae_C; genus Aalborgiella. Next base: position 4,923 of record JANMTB010000060.1, on the reverse strand, counting down.
TTATCTTGTGCGGAAAGATGGAAATTTTGCTGCAAGACGGCAGTTCGCAGGTTTTCCAACCGGGTGACTCGTTTTATTCAGACGACACAGTTCCTGTAGGTGCGACTTTTGACGCTGCTGTTCATGGACACTGGAGCCGACAACTGGGCGACCAGCCTCTGGTGACGCTATTCGTCCGAACCTGAAGATCGAAGCTACTATTCGGCTGGTGAGCCGAGAACTGCGATAATGGAAGGATAGCGCATTGATTTGCGCTACTTTTCGTTAATTTACGCACCTAAACAAACTATACATACGCCTATATAGGCACACAGAATCCAAAATGGCTCAATACGTATACACCATGAACAAGGTCGGCAAAATCGTGCCGCCCAAACGTCAAATTATCAAAGACGTGTCCCTCAGCTTCTTCCCGGGTGCCAAAATCGGCGTTTTGGGCACCAACGGCTCTGGCAAATCCACACTGCTCAAAATCATGGCTGGTTTGGACAAAGACATTGAGGGCGAAGCCACCGCCATGCCAGGTTTGCAAATTGGCTACTTGCCGCAAGAGCCGCAGCTGAACAACGAGCACACCGTGCGCGAAAGCGTGGAAGCAGGCATGGGCGCATTGTTTGCAGCCAAAGCACGGTTGGAAGAGGTTTACATTGCCTACGGGGAAGAGGACGCTGATTTTGACGCGCTAGCGGCAGAGCAAGCCCAGTTAGAAGCCATCATCGCTACGGCTGGCACGGATAGTGAGCACCAACTTGAGATCGCTGCCGACGCGCTGCGCCTGCCACCTTGGGATGCCAAAATCGGCGTGCTGTCCGGTGGTGAAAAGCGCCGCGTTGCGCTTTGTAGCTTGCTGTTGTCCAAGCCAGAAATGTTGCTGCTTGACGAGCCAACCAACCATTTGGACGCTGAATCGGTCGACTGGTTGGAGCAATTTTTGCAGCGTTACGCTGGCACCGTGGTCGCTATCACCCATGACCGCTATTTCCTAGACAACGCGGCTGAATGGATTTTGGAGATGGATCGGGGTAGCGGCATCCCTTGGAAGGGCAACTACAGCAGTTGGTTAGAGCAAAAAGGCGAGCGTTTAGCGCAAGAGCAAAAAGGCGAAGAAGCCCGTGCCAAAGCTCTGAAGAAAGAGCTGGAATGGTCGCGCCAAAACCCCAAAGCTCGCCAAGCCAAGAGCAAATCGCGTCTGGCGCGCTTTGAGGAATTGTCCGACTTTGAATACCAAGCCCGCAACGAGACACAAGAGATTTTCATCCCAGTGGCCGAGCGCCTGGGTAACGAAGTGATCGAGTTCGTCAACGTCACCAAGTCCTTTGGCGACCGCGTGTTGATCGACAACCTGAGTTTCAAAATCCCCGCTGGCGCGATTGTAGGCATCATCGGTCCGAACGGTGCTGGTAAATCGACACTGTTTAAGTTGATTGCCGGTAAAGAATTGCCAGACAGCGGCGAAGTCAAAATCGGTAAAACCGTGCACATGGCTTTTGTCGACCAACACCGCGACGACTTGGAGAACGCCAAAACTGTCTGGGAAGACGTCTCCGGCGGCCTCGACATTTTGACCGTCGGTAAGTTCCAGATGCCAAGCCGCGCCTACTGTGGCCGCTTCAACTTCAACGGTGCAGACCAGCAAAAGCGCGTTGGCACCCTGTCCGGTGGCGAGCGCGGTCGTTTGCATCTCGCCAAAACCCTGATTGCAGGTGGCAACGTCTTGATGCTTGACGAGCCATCGAACGACTTGGACGTGGAAACGCTGCGCGCGTTGGAAGACGCCTTGCTGGAATTCGCCGGTTCCGTCATGGTCATCAGCCATGACCGCTGGTTCCTGGACCGCATCGCCACCCACATCTTGGCTTGCGAAGGCGACAGCCAATGGGTCTTCTACAACGGCAACTACCAAGAGTACGAAGCCGACAAGAAGCGCCGTCTGGGTGAAGAGGGTGCGAAGCCGCACCGCATGCGCTTCAAGGCACTGCATTAAACGAATTTAACCTTTCCGCCCCGTGCCTTACCAGCAACTTGCCAACACCGTGCTGGTATTGCACTTTGCGTTTGTCATGTTCGTGATCGTTGGCTTGCTGCTTATCGTCATCGGCGGTTTTTTGAAGTGGGCTTGGGTGCGAAACCGGTGGTTCCGCTTGCTTCATCTTGCTGCGATTGGGTATGTGGTGGCGGAATCTTGGCTGGGGATTGTTTGCCCGCTGACGACGCTGGAGATGTGGCTTCGGCTGCAAGCGGGTCAGGTGGCTTACAACGGTGATTTCATCGCTTTCTGGCTGCGTAAAATACTGTTTTTCCAAGCACCAACATGGGTGTTTACGGCTTGCTACACGGCATTTGCGGTGATGGTGCTGGCAAGCTGGCTGTTCTTTCCACCTCGATCGTCTAAACCAACCTCCGCCGCACCAAGCTGATGTTGTTGCGTAGTGCATACAGCTCATCCGCATAGGACAAGGGCACACTGATGGTGCCTACGCGCGCATCGAGGTCGTCAAGTGCCGCACGCAGTGACGCTTTGGCTTCAGGTTTTTGGATAATTTGCTCTTCAATGTGCCGCAATTGCCCATACCATTTGAAGATGCGCGAACGGATGCGGAACTTGTACATGGGCGGGATGATGCGGCTGAGAGGCAGCAAAATCGCCACGATGATACCCAGCGCCAGCCACATGCGCTCGATCAAATTGGCCATGCCAAAGGGCAAGTAGCGCTGCAATAGGGGCGCGCCGGTCTTGAGGTTGCGTTCGGCCTCTTTGGACAAGTCAAACTCGCTGTGCGCCGAATTGGGGAAGTCTCTGGCGCGGTTGAACCAGCCCGCGCCGCCGTGGATGGTCTGCGAGGTTTGCGAGAACAGCTGCACCAAGGCGGGGTGGGTGTCGGCACGGGTCAGCAACGCCGTGGTGGAGGCGACCAGCCGCACGTCCTGCGCAGGCACGTCTGCCGCCAGATCGACCACACCGCGTGGCAGCAGCACGGGGCTTAAAAACGGCAGGCGGCGTGAATAGGCCTCGCTCTGCGCAAAACTCATCAGCTTGACACCAGGGGTTTGTAGCAGCATTTGCACCATCAAGGACTCGGGCGCGGAGGCAAAAACGATGGCATCCAACTCGCCGGCCAAAAAGGCCATGGTGGCGGGGGTTTGCTCCAGTTGCGATCTTTTGAGGCTGCTGGGCTCGATGTGGTTGCTGTCCAGCAGCTTGTCGACCAGATTGGGCACGCCGCTGCCCACGGTGCCGACGTTGACGCGCAGGCCTTTCAGTTCGGCCAAGGTTGTTAAGGTGGCGCTGGCATTGACTTTTTTGGCTGCATCTTCGCGGTAGAACAACCAGACAGGTTCGACAAACAGGCTGCCCAACGACTCGACGCCGCTGTCGGCGGATGTTGACGTGGAAGCCGAGGCTGGTGCGGCATCCAAAGAGGTGGAGACATCGCTGCCCCCCTGCACAAAGCCCAGGTCGGCTTTGCCTTCGCGCAGCAGTTGCAGGTTGGCGGACGAGCCTTCGCTGGGCAGCAGCACCACCTCGATGCGCCGGTTGGATAAGGCTTTGGCATAGCGTTTGCCAAATTCGTCATACGCGCTCTGCGCTGGGCCTGTCGCCAACACCACCCGCTTGGGCGGCATGGGATCCAGCCACCAGTAGGCCAGTGCGAGGAGCACCACGGCCAAGGCCACGAACGGCCCGATCGAGATGGCCAAGTCGCGTATGGAGATCAGCGTGTGGCGGATGTTGTGCGGCATGTGGTGTGACATGCCTCTACCATAGCACGGCTGTTACACCAACTAAAGTGGCGCGATCACCACAAACCGGCCACTGGTTACGTGCTTATTTTGTTTTTTCAATCGACAGGACGGTGAAAGCACCGCCCACCTTGTCGGCGGTGAACATGACTTTATCGCCCGCAGCGAGCTTATCCAGCATCGCAGTGTCTTTCACGGCAAAAACCATCGTCATGCCTGGCATATCGAGGTTTTTGATCTCGCCATGTTTGAGGGTGATTTTTTTGTTTTCCAGGTCAATTTTGCGGATTTCAGCGCTTGCCATAGGAAGCGTTGGCGCAGCAGCCATTTCTTTTTTAGCATCCATGGTGGCAGCTGGTGCACTGGGAGCTGCTGCATGTGATGCTGCATAGCTGATCGTTGCGCAGGAAAAGAGAGCTGCGATGATGACGAGAGATTTGATGTTTTTCATGGTGTTTCCTTCGGTTTAAAAAAAGTAAAAAGTAAAAAAGTAAAAAGTATTAATTAGGTAAATTGCCTACAACTAAATAGGCACTGCCCCACAAAGCGGTACGCACCAAGCGCAATTGCGCACCGCGCTCCTCCAAAAGCCGCCACGGTTTATCCATATTGGCATAAGTGGTCAAATAACGGCGTGCTCGGTACAGGTTGAACAAATTCACTGGCCAGCCCCACAACCAAGGCAATGTTTGCATACCCACTAAAGCAATGCGTGCACCCGGTTTGGCAGCGGTAATTAGCTGGTCAACCGTTTTTGAGCATTGCAGCACATCTTGCGCGTAGCACAAGAGTACTGCGTCAGCTTTCTCGCTAGGTAAAAAATCACGCATAGATGTTTGTACAACTGATGCTTGAGGCAAATGAGCTACTCGCTTAGCAGCTTGCGCAGCCATTTCGGGAGACAACTCAACCCCAACCACGTACCCGCCAGAACCTACAGCCGCTGCCAGCATGGATAATGTCGACCCAGTACCGCAAGCAACGTCAAAAACTGTTTCGCCGGGCTGTAGTTTTAGCATGTGAATCACTTCAACACGTAAAGCGTCAACCCGTGTGCACGTCGCATCATAATTTGCGGCTAGTTCACGGTAATTTTCTAAAGCCCGCTGGTTCGAAGGGTGGTCAGTTAAGTTATCTACGATTGCGATTGCCATAGTTAAGACTTGTCTGGCGCAATAGCCG
>JANMTB010000005.1:0-4768 GCA_031390045.1 Polaromonas sp. | reverse complement strand
GAAGTAGTCGTCTTCCAGGGCGATTTTTTCGACCGCCATGGCCAGTTTGAACAAGGGGTCGTTTTCCAAACCCAGTTCGTGCAGGACTTCTTTGCAAGTTTCTTGCATCAATTTAGCGCGCGGGTCGTAGTTTTTGTAAACACGGTGGCCAAAACCCATGAGCTTGACACCCGAGTTTTTGTCTTTCACTTTTTCCATGAACTCGCCCACTTTGCTGATGCCACCCATTTTTTGGATGTCTTCCAGCATGTTCAAGCAAGCTTCGTTCGCACCACCGTGGGCAGGGCCCCACAGGCAGGCTACGCCAGCAGCTATCGCTGCAAACGGGTTGGTGCCTGAGCTGCCGCACAAACGCACGGTCGATGTCGACGCGTTTTGCTCGTGGTCTGCGTGCAGGGTGAAGATGCGGTCCAAAGCGCGCTCCAGCACGGGGCTGACTTTGTAGGGCTCGCAGGGTGTCGCAAACATCATGTGCAAAAAGTTGCCGGCGTAGCTCAAATCGTTGCGCGGGTACATATAGGGCTGGCCGACGGTGTATTTGTACGCCATCGCGACCAAAGTCGGCATTTTCGCGATCAAACGGATCGCAGAAATATTGCGGTGCTCTGCATTGGTGATGTCGGTGCTGTCATGGTAGAACGCAGACAAGGCGCCGACCAAACCGGTCATGATCGCCATCGGATGCGCATCACGGCGGAAACCGCGCAAGAAGAACTGCATTTGCTCATTGACCATGGTGTGGTTGGTGATGAGCTTGGTGAATTTTGCTTTTTCTTCTGCGTTTGGCAGTTCACCGTACAGCAACAAATGGCAGGCTTCTAAGAAGTCGCAGTTAGTGGCGAGCTGCTCAATTGGGTAGCCGCGGTACAACAACTCGCCTTTGTCGCCGTCAATGTAGGTGATGGCAGACTGGCAAGACGCTGTCGACAAAAAGCCCGGGTCATACGTGAACATGCCGGTTTGGGCGTACAGCTTGCGAATGTCGATCACATCCGGGCCAACGCTGCCTTCATAGATAGGCATGTCGATGCTTGGGCTACCATTGCTAAAGGTTAGCGTGGCTTTGTTTTCAGCTAATTTCATGGGGCGTCCTCTGTGGGCTTTGGGTTAGGTATGAATTAAAGTGGCGTAAGTTTTTAAAATTTTATGCTTTATTTAGCAGCATCAGCAGCACCTCACGCGCTTCAGCGCAATCTAGAGAGGGGCTGTTAATCACAAGCTCATCGAGTGATTTTCGTGCCAAATGCAGGTCAAGCAAGTCGTTGTCGCTCAAGTCCATTAAGACATTGAGACCTTTCGCTTGGTTGACAGTGAGCGATTTTTCGAACTTGTTGAAGAAGCGGGCTATGAACAAGTCGTTCTCCAGCAAACCACGGCGGCAGCGCCAGCGCAGTTTGCTCAGATCACGTTCGTTCAAAAGCTCGGCTTGCATCGCTTTGTCTAGTCTAGATCAGACCGTACGCATCACCATCATCTCTTTGATCTTACCGATGGCCTTGGTAGGGTTCAAACCCTTAGGGCAAACATCGACGCAATTCATGATGGTGTGGCAGCGAAACAGGCGGTATGGGTCTTCTAAATTATCCAAACGCTCGGCAGTCGCTTCGTCGCGGCTGTCGGCGATGAAGCGGTAGGCTTGTAGCAAACCTGCTGGGCCGACGAACTTGTCTGGGTTCCACCAAAAGCTTGGGCATGAAGTGGAGCAGCTGGCGCACAAAATGCACTCGTACAAACCATTCAATTCGTCACGCTCTTCCGGGCTTTGCAGACGCTCTTTTTCAGGCGGCGTGGTGGTATTGATCAAGTACGGCTTGATCGAGTTGTACTGCTTGAAGAACTGCGTCATGTCGACGATCAAATCGCGGATCACTGGCAGACCCGGCAGTGGTTTCAAGACGATGTCGCCTTTCAGCGTCAGCATATTCGTTAAGCAAGCCAAACCATTTTTGCCGTTGATATTCATAGCATCGGAGCCACACACGCCTTCGCGGCATGAGCGGCGAAAGGTGATGCTGGGGTCTTGCGCTTTGAGTTTCATCAACGCGTCCAACAGCATGCGTTCGCTGCCATCCAACTCGACGTTGATGGTTTGCATGTACGGCTTGGCGTCGGTATCTGGGTCGTAGCGGTAGATTTTGAAGGTACGTGTGGTCATTTTTTATACTCTAATTTATTACACTAAATTAATTTTCTAAATTTTAGAAAGTACGAACGGTCAAAGGAATCGAATCAACAGTCAGTGGCTTCATCTTGACGGGCTTGTAGGTCAACGAGTTATTGGCACTGTGCCACAAAGTGTGCTTGTGCCAATCCGTGTCGTTACGGCCGTTCGGGTGGGCAGGTGTGTCGCCATAGTCATTGACAGTATGTGCGCCACGGCTTTCTTGGCGAGAGGCGGCAGAGACGATGGTTGCTTCGGCAGCTTCAATCAAGTTGTCAATTTCTAGCGCTTCGATACGCGCCGTGTTGAACACTTTTGATTTGTCTTTGAGGTTGATATTAGCGACGCGTTTACGCAGCTCTGCCACCTTTTTGACGCCTTCGTTCATGCTTTCTTGTGTGCGGAACACGCCGGCGTGGAATTGCATGGTGTTGCGAATGTCGTCTGCCACATCTTGTGCATATTCGCCGTCAGTCGCTGCGTCTAAACGCGCTACGCGAGCCAGTGATGCATCTGCTGCATCGGCAGGCAAAGGCTTGTGCAATTTGTTTTTCTGGTTGAACTCAACAATGTGGTTACCCGCAGCGCGACCAAACACCAGCAAGTCGAGCAATGAATTTGTACCTAAACGGTTCGCGCCATGCACGCTAACGCAAGAACATTCGCCCACTGCGTATAAGCCGTTCACAACTTCGCTTTCGTTCTTGGTGTTTTGCGTGACGACTTGGCCGTTGATATTGGTTGGGATGCCGCCCATTTGGTAATGAATCGTTGGCACCACAGGAATCGGCTCTTTGGTGATGTCGACGTTGGCAAAGTTATGACCAATTTCAAACACCGAAGGCAGGCGCTTCATGATGGTGTCAGAGCCCAAATGCGTCATATCCAAGTTGATGTAGTCTTTGTTCGGGCCGCAACCACGGCCTTCTTTGATCTCTTGATCCATGCAACGTGACACATAGTCACGCGGCGCCAAGTCTTTGTAAGCTGGGGCGTAACGCTCCATGAAGCGCTCGCCATTGCTATTACGCAAGATTGCACCTTCGCCACGACAACCTTCAGTCAACAACACGCCAGCGCCGGCAACGCCAGTCGGGTGGAATTGCCAAAACTCCATATCTTGCAAGGGGATGCCAGCGCGAGCCGCCATGCCCAAACCGTCGCCGGTGTTGATAAAGGCATTGGTTGAAGCAGCAAAAATACGACCTGCGCCGCCCGTAGCGAGAAGCGTGGTCTTGGCTTCCAAGATATGAATCTCACCCGTTTCCATCTCTAAAGCGGTTACGCCAACAACATCGCCAGCCGCGTCACGAATCAAATCAAGCGCCATCCATTCGACGAAAAATTGCGTCTTGGCCTGCACGTTTTGCTGGTACAGCGTGTGCAACATGGCGTGGCCAGTGCGGTCGGCGGCTGCGCAAGCCCGTTCGACGGCTTTTTCCCCGTAGTTAGCCGTATGGCCGCCGAAGGGGCGCTGGTAAATCGTGCCATCGGGATTGCGGTCAAACGGCATGCCCATGTGCTCAAGGTCATACACCACATTGGCAGCTTCGCGGCACATGAATTCAATCGCGTCTTGGTCGCCCAGCCAATCAGAGCCTTTAACGGTGTCGTAAAAATGGTAATGCCAATTGTCGGCATTCATGTTGCCCAATGAAGCACCGATGCCGCCTTGCGCAGCCACGGTGTGCGAACGAGTTGGGAATACTTTTGATAGCACAGCAACGTTCAAACCAGCGCGTGCCAGCTGCAACGAGGCACGCATTCCTGAGCCACCAGCCCCGACGATAACAACGTCAAATTTGCGCTTGGAAACTGCTGCAGTCGATGCAGTGAATGATGAAATAGGGGAATTGCTTGATGCGGACGCCATGACTTACAGTCTCCAAAGAACTTGAATTGCCCAGCCCGCACATGCGACCAGCCAAACGATGGTGAATACTTGCATCAACAAACGGATGCCAACGGGTTGGATGTAGTCCATCCAAATATCACGCATACCCACCCACACGTGGTACAGCATGGCGACGATGACCACGAACGTCAGTGTTTTCATCCACTGTGAAGAGAAAATGCCCGCCCACTTGTCGTAGCCCATCGTTCCTTTGTTGAAGATCATTTGACCCAAAACGATAAGCGTAAAAAGCGCCATGAGGACTGCCGTCACACGCTGGCTGAGCCAATCGCGCACACCATAGTGCGCACCGACAACGATGCGCTTAGAACCGTAATTAACTGCCATATTATTTTTCCTTTGTTCTTTTTATGTGTTGAATCAGCTCAATAAGCGCCGAATAATTTGAGTGCTAAAACAAAGGTCAAACCGAGGCTCAACACCAAAACCACCATCGCTGATGATTTACCAAATTCTTTGGTTGCCCTGTCATGGTTCAAATCCATGAACAAATGGCGCAAACCCGCAACGAAATGCTGTAGATAAGCCCAAATCAAAGCCAAAGCCACAAGTTTGAAAAACCAACCTGGAACAAAACCTGCTCCCGCATTGAAAATAGCTGTGAATTTAGCGAATGAAATTTCTGAACTCACCGAGGTGTCAAACATCCAAATAATGAACGGCATTAACAAAAACATGATCGCGCCACTGGC
>JANMTB010000004.1:0-2634 GCA_031390045.1 Polaromonas sp. | reverse complement strand
CAGGCCAAGTAAGACCGGCGGCAGTAATTGATTTATTGGAGTTTTGCCAATGACAGGGAATACATCATTTTGGAATCTGGCCATGATCTTATTGCCATAGCTTTCCGCCCATTCTCCCTTTTTTGTGTTGAACCATTCACGAGCGACCAGTTCAAATGAGTTATCGGCCGCAAAGCGCTGTGCAAGCTTTGCATCTCTTCTTGCCTCATTAGGGTGAACGCCATCACGACGCAGCGCACGCGCTGTACGATGACGATCCCGAGCTTCAGCTAAAGAAACCTCAGGGTAAGCGCCATAGCTGACCAACGTTTCTTTTGGCGTGCGTATGCGCCACTGCCAGTACATGCCACCAGCTGGGGTGATTTTGATGAATAAGCCATCGGTATCGGTATGTTTTCCCGAAATCGGTGTTTTTTTCAGCGCTTGAAGTTTTTTGTCGTTTAGTGGCATCTAATTATCTCCCGTGGGGTAAATTATGGGGTAAATATTGATGCCATACAAAAAGAATCTATATTCCACGGTACTTTCCACGCGCTTTTCGGTAGAAGTCCAGCCACCAAACAAAAAAGCCAACCAAGATCTTCACGGATCTGGTTGGCTTTGTTGTATTTGGCTCCAAACCCCTCAACCCACAATTGGCTGGGAGTGGACTAAGAATCCTTCGGGTTATCGCGGAGTCATGGAAAGCACCGGTTTAAGAAGATATTTCCCTGAGCCGCCCGCCGCAACGATGGATTTGCATGCGTCAAAATCAATTACAAAATCAGACGTCGTATTAGCCGCGACGGTGATGTCAATATTCGTTTTAAGGCCTGATTGTTGACCGCTCGGTGTTTGCAATGCGACCTCGCTCTCACCCGTAGGCTTGGCAGAATTCGCAAACGGAGCCCCATTGTTTTCAGCCAAAACAAGTCTTAGTTGTGTATATTTTCCAGCAGGCAGCACTGTTTGACCGAGCTCTTCAAGCTTGCCATTGGTCAAACTCAACAAATCGACTTTTTTAGCAGGATTCAGAACGATTTCAGACCAGCCACCGTCGATGTCGTTTGCGTCGCTGCTTTTGTGCACGCGGACTTTCTGGATTGTCACGAAAACGGTGTCAAAGCCGCAGGCGGGATCATCGGTCAGAGCCAGGCGCAAAGTGCCTGTGTCGCTATCACCGTTAACAGTGCTGCTGCCACCGCCACTGCTATCCACACCGCCGCCACTACCGCCACCGCATGCCGTGAGGCTAGCTAATGCAAGTATGCACAAGACTGGTTTTAGATTTTGAAGTAAATTCATGGGGCACCTTTTTTTAAAGTAATTTGTTGATATGAACAACCGGGTTAAAAGTCAATCTAACCTTGTTCTAAAGCATAGCGACAGTCGCGTTAGGCAATGTAGGACGTTGACTTGAATGCCTGTCCGAATACGCTATCCACTGACTGGCATGATGCGTGTATTAATACTAAATGCAACCAAACAATCGACATTCAAAGCCAATAGTTACGACCGACCATCCTTGTCCATACTAGGCTAACTTTTAGAATTTCCCGGGTTGCTTGCACAACTAATTTGTAGCAGTTTGTAGCAGTTCAAACTAAATTTGATGAATACACGATGTAACAAATGCGCTTGTCAGGTCGAGTTTGAACTGGAACAGATCAGCGCATAGCTGCAATAAAAAAGCCCCGCAAACTTTACAGTCTGCGGGGCTTTTAGTTTGTTTGCACTTAGCCTAGCTTAGTGCGAACGCTTTTGGTTTACATGCCCATACCACCCATGCCGCCCATACCACCCATGTCACCACCACCCATGCCGCCGCCAGCTGCGTCGTCTTTCGGCGCTTCAGCGATCATGCACTCGGTGGTCAACATCAAAGAAGCCACAGACGCTGCGTTTTGCAGAGCAGTACGTGTCACTTTGGTTGGGTCCAAAATACCCATGTCGATCATGTCGCCGTAGGTGCCGTTGGCAGCGTTGTAACCGTAGTTACCTGTGCCAGCCAACACAGCAGCCACCACCACAGATGCTTCTTCGCCTGCGTTGTAGACGATTTCGCGCAAAGGTGCTTCGATAGCGCGCAAGATCAGCTTGATACCAGCTTCTTGGTCAGCGTTGTCGCCTTTGATAGCGCCAGCAGCTTGCTTAGCGCGCAGCAATGCAACGCCGCCACCAGCCACGATGCCTTCTTCCACCGCAGCGCGGGTAGCGTGCAATGCATCTTCAACGCGGGCTTTTTTCTCTTTCATTTCGACTTCGGTGGCTGCGCCAACCTTGATCACGGCCACACCGACGGCGAGTTTTGCAACGCGCTCTTGGAGTTTTTCGCGGTCGTAGTCAGACGTCGCTTCTTCGATCTGCACGCGCACTTGTTTGACGCGGGCCTGGATGTCATCAGCAGCGCCGGCGCCGTCGATGATGATGGTGTTTTCTTTACCCACTTCAACGCGTTTGGCGGTGCCGAGGTCAGCCAAAGTCACTTTTTCCAGTGACAGGCCGATTTCTTCCGCAATCACCTTGCCGCCGGTCAAAATAGCGATGTCTTCCAACATGGCTTTGCGACGGTCACCAAAACCAGGCGCTTTCACAGCGACGACTTTGAGAATGCCGCGCAAGGTGTTCACCACCAACGTTGCCAGGGCTTCGCCA
>JANMTB010000031.1:0-20564 GCA_031390045.1 Polaromonas sp. | reverse complement strand
CCCAGATTTCACCGGTGGTGGGTTTGGTTTTAGCGTCACGGGAGCGGTCGAAACCGACGAATCCGACGACTTTTTCGCCGGTTTTCGTGGAGCCCATGGCAACCCAGACTTGTGGCTCAGAGTATTCGATGGCGTCGCGCCAGAAGGCTTGGCGTTTATCGGTGGACAAGGCATCCAAATGCTCATCGGCCATGATGCCGGCATAGGCGATTTTCCAAGCGCGGATGTGGATGGCGGTGATGGCGGGGACATCGCCTTGCGTGGCGGGGCGAACGGTGATGTTTTGCATGATTTTTATAGAATTTAATGAAGAATTTACGGCAGAATTTATTGCGGAATTTAGTAATTAAAATACGCGACAGGTACGATAATACCTACACAAAATTGCTTTATGCTCTAAGCTGAACGCTAAGCTGTAAAAAATTTGAAACAACAAGGAGAAAATCATGGCTAAAGGTCTCGGATCACAAAAAATGACAAAAAAACCAAAGAAAGACACGTCTGCGCCTAAAACACTGTCACTAGACGCGCCGCGCCCAACCGTGGTGACGCAAGTGCCTTTGCGCGGCAAAGCGGCTAAGTTGCCTAAAAAATAAAAGCTTTTGACTGCAGAACTATCCTCCTCGACACCCGCTGAAGCACCAGCTCAGCCGCCGGCTCAGGCTAGAAATCCCCTCCACGGCGTGACCTTGGAGGCGATGGTGACTGCCCTGCACGCGCATTACGGCTGGGACGAGCTGGGGCAGCGTATCCATATTCGCAGCTTTGTGCTCGACCCCAGTGTCGCATCCAGCCTCAAGTTTTTACGCAAAACGCCGTGGGCGCGTGAGAAAGTGGAGAGTTTGTATTTGTTCATGCTGCGCGAACAAAAGCGACCTGCCCACCAGCGCCGCTCGGACAGCCCGTCCTAAAACTTCATTGTGCTACCGACCAGAAACGGTGTCGGCCCAAGCGTCGTTGGGCTGCCAAAAAATGCGTCCAAACAAGGGCACGCCCCTTGGATCACTATTACCGACTTCTTAGCTGACCGCTTCCCCGCCATCCCCCGAGCTACTTGGCTGCAACGTATGGCCGATGGTGATGTTGAAGACGAATTTGGCGTCCGTATCACCCCAGATCGACCCTACCAAGGCCACATTCGCATCTATTACTACCGTGACCTTGAAGTCGAAGAACGTATCCCTTTCGACGAGGTGATCTTGCATCAAGACGAGCACCTCATCGTCGTGGATAAACCGCATTTCCTGCCGGTCACGCCCTCTGGCAAGTACCTGCAAGAAACCGTGCTGGTACGGCTGAAACGCAAGCTCGGCTTGGACGATTTAGTCCCCATCCACCGCATTGACCGAGACACAGCTGGCTTGGTGCTATTCTCAGTCCAACCCGCCACCCGCGACGCTTACCAAGCCCTGTTTCGCGACCGTGCTGTGCACAAAACTTATGAAGCGATTGCGCCGTGGCGGCCCAATTTGGTCTTCCCCCTCACCCGCCACAGCCGCATTGTTGAAGATACATCTGAGGGCAGAGGTTTTATGACGCAAACAGAAGTAGAAGTCACTCCGAACGCCGAAGCGAATGCATTGACCCACATCGAGCTACTTGAGATCAAAGGACAATTCGCCAAATACCAACTCAAACCCGTCACTGGCAAACGTCACCAGTTGCGCGTCCACATGCATGCGCTGGGGGTGCCGATTGCGGGAGACGGCATTTACCCTGTCTGACGCCTGAGGGACAAATCGACTACGACAATCCGCTGCAGCTGGTGGCGAAATTGATTGAATGGCTTGACCCGATTACGGGGAAAGTTAGGCAATTTGAGAGTAGTCAATATTTGACATTGAAATGAATAGCTGCACGATGCTTGGTTAGTTACCTCAATCATCAATTCACAATCAATCAAGTAAAGGTATAACAAAGCAGGAGTCAGCAGAGAGGTTTGTCCACTGCAATTGAGCGCCTCTGTTCAACAGAAGTGCGCTCCATTGTGCGGTTTCCTTGAGTGCATCAGCAGGAGTAGAACGGCGAAGGATGAAGCGCATGGTGCGTCCGTCGCGTTTCAGCTTTAGCTCGGCTTGTGGCCAGTGCGATGGCAAGCAAGGAATGAAACTCAAATACTCAGGGCCAAGTTGTAAACCGAAAATTGACTCGACAGCGGCTCGGTGCATCCACGCTGCAGCGCCGGTGTACCAGCTCCAGCCACCGCGCCCCACATAGGGTGGTTGGCTATAAATATCACCCGCCATGACGTACGGCTCTATGCCATACGCAGCACCCTGCTTCGGGTGACTGGCGCGATGCGCGGGATTCAAATATGTGAAATAGCGGTAGGCCAAGTCGCCATGCTCGCCGAGTTGAGGCAAAGATGTCGCGAATTTAGCCTGAGCCATCAAAGCCCAGACGGCACCATGCGAATATTGTCCTCCGTTTTCGCGCACACCCGGTGGATAAGCCTGAATATAGCCTGCGCTAGGCGTTGCATGAACAAGCGGCGGGTCTAGTAATCTGATCAGTCCTGCATCAGGATCAATCAAATTTTTCTGCATACCTTCAAGCGCTATACGTTGCAGAGCTGGCGCTGCCACCCCCGATAAAACCGACCATGCTTGTGCAATCAAATCAATACGAGCTTCTGGGTTGAGGTGTGAACCAAGCGATGAACCATCATCAAAGAAAGCGCGTTTGAACCACTGACCATCCCACGCAGAATCAGCAAGCGCTGCCTTCCAACCTAGGGCTGCTTTTTCCCAACTGAGCGCACGCGCAAGATTGCCACGCTCGCGAGCCAAAGGAGCAAAATCCTCCACCACTTGACACAAAAACCATGCCAACCATACAGACTCGCCACGTCCTTCGTGGCCAACGCGGTTCATGCCGTCATTCCAGTCGCCAGTCCCCATCAAAGGCAAGCCATGCACGCCGACCTTCAAGCTGTGATCAATGGCACGCGCTGCATGCTCGTAAACCGACGCTTCTTGAGTACTAACTATAGGTGAATAGTAGGCATCCTCAGCACCCTCTGGAATAGCAGATCCTTCAATAAATGCAACGCTTTGCTCCAACAAGGCAAAATCGCCAGTGGCACGCAGGTAGCGCACGCAGGCGTGTGGCAGCCAAAGTAAGTCATCAGAAAAATGCGTCCGAACGCCCGCACCGCTCGGAGCGTGCCACCAGTGTTGTACATCGCCCTCAGGGAATTGGCGCGAAGCAGCTAGAACGATCTGTTGTCGAAGCATGTCTGGTGCCGTCCATGTCAGCGCCATAGCGTCTTGCAATTGATCGCGGTAACCATATGCGCCACCCGCTTGATAGAAAGCTGCTTTAGCCCAAATACGGCATGACACCGTTTGGTAAAGGAACCAGCGATTAACCATGACGTCAAAAAGTGGGTCTGGGGTTGTCACCTTGGTTGCACCCAGTAGCAAATCCCATTGATCGCGCACTTTTTCAAATCGCTGCTGTGCAGACTGGGCAGCAGCTAAAGTTGCAAGCTTCTCTGCAGCACGGACATTTTCAGCGTAGCCCAGCAAAAAAACCCGCTGCTCAGACTCACCTGCTTTTAATTCAATACGTGTTGACAATGCCGCGCACGGATCTAGCGCGTAGCCGCTGCGTTGGCCAAAATGGTCAGGCAAAACCATGCGGCCTCTTGCATCAAAACATTCACGCCTATCGCATGTCCAGTCATCTACTTCGTTTTTATCGCTAGCCAACGCCAAAAATGCTGTGCCATCGCCAAAACCTGCCGAATGATCGCGTTGCGTGCATAGTAAAGCTGTAAGTTTTTGTTCGAGCGCACTGTCGACATTTGTATTTGTCTCTGTCAAATCGGGCAAACGTTGGCGGAACATGGCTGTCTTCGTGGTGCTGCGATCAGATCGGTTTGCCCCCATCTTCCACTCTGCAATACCTGCCAAACGAAGTCTAGTTGTCCGCTGACCATGATTGATAATTTTGATCTGAATTTGTTTTACAGAGGTTTTAACATCCACACACCATGTCGCGGTGACATTCAAATCTCCGCGCTGATGGCTGATTTCGCTGTATCCCTGCCCGTGAGAAACGCTGTAAATGACGCCGCCATCACCACTTGCTGAAGGAGCCACACTCCAAATTTCCAGAGTTTTAACATCTTGGAGTAAAAACCATTCGGCTGGTGGATCGGCTACAGGGTCGTTAGACCAAGCTGTCAGCTGGTTTAAACGACTATTACCAGCCCAAGTGTAGCCACCGCCAGACTCGGACAAAAGCGCACCAAAATCTGGATTGGCTATAACATTAATCCAGGGCTTGATGGGCCGAAGTTGTGCGCTTACGTCAAATTTGAATGCGTTTGAAGATTCATCAAATCTTCCACTTGGCGCAGGTGCAGCCACACTAGCACGGCTAACCAGTGGCACGACAGATGTCGATGTGCGGTATCTTTGTGCTAAAACAAGTTCATGTTGTTCAATCCACTCCTGCACATGGTGAACGAATGGTCGCCCATCTGCAATAAATCGGACACGCGCCAGCATTTGAAGCGTGCTAAATTCTGCCGCACTTACTTCGTTGGCGCGTAATACATGCAAGCTGGCAGTCGAGCTGCCTGATGCACCTCCAAAATCAGCCACGTATCGTTCACGCAATGCAGTCATTTCGCGATGCAATGGCATGTCATAAGAAATGGGTTCTGCGTTGATGACTACGACATCGCAAACAATGCTACCCCATGACCACAAGCGCAAAGCTTGCACCAAAGAACGCAGCATGTTTAAGCCTTGCACAGAGCTTGTAGAAACCAAAATAATAGGCCGATCAGCAGAAATACCGAAACGCCAAAGCAATTTTCTGTCACAGACTTCAGGCATAGCACCTGCAGAATAAGCATCTCTATTGCGCGGATGCGTCAAACTCAGCACCAATGCAGTTGTTAATGATTGAATGGCTGCAAATTTTTCTGCACTGATGCCTAAACTACGTAAACGAATACTTGCCAAAGTAGCAGACATCAGCGATGCACGTTGCACGTGACTTAGCTGGCGATACTTGTCAATGACAGCACGCATTTTTTCTAAATTATCAGTAGCTGTCGTTGCAAAAGTCAGCTGCGCTTTACCGAAAGGCGCAATACTTAATCGCACAACCAATGCGCAAACAGGATCAAGACCTGTATTTAAAATGCCGCTTTCTGCACTGTTAACAGCACTGCTCACCAGTGAGTCAGGTAAAGCGTCGAAACTGGCCATAGGTTGAGCGACAGCATGGTTTCGGCCTAGCCAGCGCTGACGATCTGTCTGCACACCCAAACTCACAACCTGCGGGTCGGTGATTGCCACAAAATGTGCGGCATGCAATCCTCGCTCGTTGGCTAAACGCGGTTTGCGTTCAAACAAAAGAGCTTCTTGCTCGGCCAGCCAGCGAGCTTGCAGGAAAAGGTTGCTAAATGCCGGGTGAGATTCATCAGCTAGCGCGTTTGCTAGCGTCACTTCAAAAGCTGAGATGATCTCAATATCAATGGTTTGATTGCTCAGGTTTCGTAATTCAACGCGTCTAAATTCAATATCATCCTCTGGACTTACCCAGACTGTAGTATGCGCTTGCAGCTCAGGCCATTGGGCGTCAAAACACACACGGTCAGCATGAAATAAACAGCTGTAATGAGCTGCCGAATCGGGCGCGGGATGTTGAGTAATAGAAACTGGCGCGGAAGAAACAAGTTCCGTAGGTCTGTCCCAACGTAAATATAAAAAACTGCCATAAGCATCTCGCAAAACATCGTCGCGCGAGCGTGTAATATTGTCTTGCCCCCAGCTGCTGCTCCCAGCACCGTTCGCACGTAAAGTGACCGAGTAACGTCCATTTGAAAGAACATGTGTGGGCTCTATAGCGGCAGCGCCGGGTCGCACATCGCGCAGCAAGCCAAGAGCCTTTTTTTGTAACAACTGCGGCGGAAGTGCTGGTGGTGGCAGATTCAAAATCGACACTTCACGCGGTACGCGCTCATGTAAAAGTGAACTGACGGCTTCAATATAGGCATTCGCCATGCCCCAGCGACGTGGCGCAGAGTTAAGCAAAACGTTTGCAATTGCCACGATGGTCATCCCTTGATGGTGTGCCATAAAGGTATCTACTGCCGTGAAATTTTTTGTCGTTGCTTGACGTTCAACTGTGTAGTCAAGCGCCTCAATAAACCCATAGCGAGCTCGGGCTTTAAGAGATTGAATGTGCTCAAAATTTAAGACTGCTGAATGCGGTGCAATTTGTGCTGCTAGTGCAGTAGCATAAGGAGCAACCACTAATTCAGCAGGTGATGTTCTGCGCAGTGCAAGCCGAGGAACGCCCTGCGGCGCATACTGATAGGCGAGAGTTTCGTCGCTTGCAGCATAAGCTGACTCAGACATTCCCCAAGGCACATTGCGATCTTGAGCAAATTCAATTTGTCCCTGAAGTGCAGCACAACATGCATCATGTAACACACTTCCAAGCGGCTCATCAAGCACCAGAGACGGCATAAGGTACTCAAACATCGAGCCAGACCAAGATCTCAAACCAGCATGTTTGCCCACCGCAAATAGTGGACGACCCAAAGCAGCCCAATGGTTAACCGGTACATCACCTTTTGCAATAGCTAGCAAACTTGTTAGACGTGATTCAGAAGCCAATAGGTCATAAAAGCTGCTATCAAGCTTCTGTTCTTCAACTCGAAAGCCTATGTGCAGCAAACGACGTTTACTGTGATATAGAAAACTATAATCTGCTTCCCATGCCATTTTTTCAAAATCATTTGCCAAGGCCTTCAAACTTTCTTCGATGTCATTGGCAACTCTTTTGGGTACTGCATATTCCGCCTTAATATCGAGCCGATATGAGCGCAACGTAGCCAAGTAATCTGAAAGACATGAATACAACTCATCGTATAAAGGTGTTTGTAACTCTGCGTGATCAGTTTTTAAATCAAGCTCCAAAGTGGCATCTTGCAACAACTCATCTGTGTGATTCGCATTCTCAGCAAACTGCACCAGAGGGTTTGGCATAGCTAACACCCGCGCTAATGCTGTATCGTTGCCGAGGCTTGATGTATTTAAAGCTGCGATCCGTTTCCTAGAAGTATGTAATGCTCTATTAAAAGCTTTTCTTTCATTTGGCGCCTGCGACAACTCCAAACAGGCTTGTGCTACTGCAAGTAAGTGGCCGCTCAGATTACCGCTGTCCACTGTAGACACGTATTTTTGCAGCAGTGGTGCTAGGGTCTGAGTGTCATACCAGTTAAGGAAATGCCCTCGAAAGCGTTCTAGCTTAGACATCGTATCGTACGTCGCTTGCAGACGCTGTATCAATTCTTGCGTACCAATCCACCCAAATTGTCGAGCACAAACTGTGCTTAGCAGATAAAGCCCCATGTTCGTAGGTGATGTGCGGTGCGCTACGATATCGTGAGGAGAAGTTTGCAGATTGTCGGGCGGTAAATAGTTGTCTTGTGCAACTACACAGCGCTCAAATAGTCGCCAAGTGTCTCGCGCAATATCCTCTAAATAAGATTTATCTTTGTCAGCTAGTTTAGTATTTTGAAATTTTTCTTGTTGTCGGCTAACCCACCATGTTGACAACGGTGAAGCGGCCCACAGCAAACAAAGCGCTGCTGACGTTACAGGAAAAGGTGTATCAAAAGTTAGCAACAAAATCAGCAGCACAAGCGCCAAAGCAGGTTCTTTCCAATGCTGGCGTAAGAGATCGGGTAATTTTGTCTTGGCCGAGGCTTGCACAGTGGCGGCAGTTGTCCATTGCAATAAAAGCTGTCGGCTGATATTTGTACGATATAGCGCACGAGCGATGGCATCTAAAGCCAATATAGCTTGCTGCAGCAACTGAACAATATGCCATAAACCACCGAACAACGCACGTAGCAAATCGATGAACGCTTGACGATAAAAAAACAACCTCGCCAGATCATCTCGACTGGGTGCAAACCCCGATATTGCACCCATCAATGGTCCTGCAGAAAACGCGGCAACGATCAAACCCAAAGCAACAAAGGGAGACACTGTAGAGCCAATTAGCGCCAATATCAGCAAAATCAACGACATGGGTGCTACCAGAGAACGTCGTAAGTTGTCAATCATTTTCCAGCGATTGATAGCACGCACCGAATAACGTTCGGAACTAAAGATAAACGGCAACAGCTGCCAGTCGCCACGCATCCAACGGTGTACCCGCGCGGCAGCTACATCGGCATGAAAAGGGGCATCCTCGATCACGGTGATATCTGTCACCGCAGCACAACGAACCAGCGAGCCTTCGAGCAGATCATGACTCAGCACTTGCCCATCCGGTAACCGACCCGTTAGTACAGTATGCATCGCCTGCACATTCAACAAACCTTTGCCAGTAAACGTACCCTCCCCAAACATATCTTGGTACACCTCGGAGCTTGCTGCACTGTAGGGATCTATGCCGCATTGACCAGCAAACAACCAGTGGTACAGCGTGAACTCTTTGGGCGATGGAAGTGGTGTAGCAACGCGTGGTTGCAATATGCCATAACCGCTTTTAATGATGTGTTTATCACGGTCAAACACGGGCTGATTGTGCGGGTGTGCGGCTATGCCCACCAAATCGCGCAGCCTTCCTGGGGGAAGTTGCGTATCACTGTCGAGGGTAACAATGTATTTAGTTTCGCCGGCTATCAAAGATAGATCGCCTAAATCAATAAAACTGCTGTTCGCCCCCAGCGCCAACGTTTTCACAAGCAATTCCAGCTTGCCGCGCTTACGCTCCCATCCGATCCAGCGTTGTTCAGTATCACTAAAATGACGCTGCCGTTGCAGCAATATAAAACGCGGCGCTTCGCCCTCAACCCCGGGGTAACGTACATTCAGTTGCTCTAATTGATCACAGGCTAATTTTAGTAAGGCATCATCACCCACCAAAGTTTCAGTATCAGCATCTACCCAGTCGGTCAGCATGGCAAATTGCGCATGACGTTCAGGATTAGCGAGGTAGTGAAGCTGTAAACGATGCGCCAAATCCTGAACCGCTGCTACGCTAGATAACATCGCGGGAATGACCACCATCACTCTGTGATCAATTGGTATGCCGTTCACAAAAGCCAATCGTGGCAAGTGTCTAGGTCGTACGGATTCGCTTATCAAACGGTTGATGACTGCCAATACGGCTTCAGAGGCCGGAAACGCCATAACGACGGCGCTAATGAGAATAAGCCATATTGATGCGGCAGTGGTACTTTGCCAAGCACTCCCTCCAAATTGTAGCCAAGCAACCAATGCAAAAGTTACTAAAAAGAGCGTGATCAAATAGCTGAATACAGGCAGATAGCGCAACACCAGTGCCTCTAGTGAAACATGCCGAACTTTTATTCCGAGCAGAAGCATGAATTCATGCCTGCCTGCACCACCAAGCCAATGGCTAGCCTCTTGTGCGGGATCAGCACTACTTGACGAATCATGCATCCTATCCAGCAGCTTCTGCGCCACATCCAACTCTGATCGGCCACTTCGTTTTGCAAGTTGCTCGATGCCATGCAGGCTCTGGTCACGAGTTGTGTTGTCTTCAGCTTCAAATATAGGCGAACTAAGCATTAAACGCATCAATGCACTTGTTCGAGCGACTATATCCGTCCAATCTGCATCACCGATCGCTCTTAATGCGGTGATAGCGTTGCGCATGCTCAAATTATCTGCTGCTTGGTCGGCTGGACGCTGCATTAGGACGGATGCCAAATCGGGCATCACGCTGAGGATCCACGTGTTGTAAGTTGTATTTTCAGTCGTTTGGCTATGCTGTAAACGCAATGCTATTTGGCTTAAAAACATCTGCCCCACACCGCGCTGATTGAGCAGTCCGAGTAGTTGGTTAAGCTCAAACAAGGTAAATTTTTCGATATCATCGCAACATAAATTGGCTACTTCACGGGCCGCTTTGTTAATAGCCACTCGCTCAGCCAAACGACGTAAATTTTCAATCAAGACTACCCGTAGAGTCGTGGGTAATGCCCACATTTCACTCAAATTAAGTGCTCTTTTTTCTTGGTACGCCGTCAAAAATTGACTCAACAAAGCTTCGTCAAACGCACTGTCCGTATGCGCAACAAAAGCCCAAGCCACACCATAAACACGTGGTAAGCCAGCGAGTGGTTCGTCAAGTAAGACCGGCAGCCCTCGAAAATAGCTTCTGGGCAGCCCTTCATGTATTTCTTTAAGTTGAGATTCAATCAGATGAAAATTATCAAGCAACCATTCTGCAGCTGGACTGATGTCGTAACCTGTACTTGCCTGCTCGCTGATGTAGCTTTGCGCTTCTTCTAAAACACGGATATTGCTATTAAGACGCGGAAAAAATACCATTGAACGCGTGTTCGCAAAATCGGCATCGTGCGTCAGTGCTAGGCTATGGCCATGCTGTATAAAACGCTGAACACCAAATAGCTCAGACCGAATCGGTGGTTCGACAGCGCCCCGCTTAGCATCCAATATCTCGCACAGCGAATTCGGCGCATCAGTCAGATAGCGCTGCAACTCGAATTGAGCCATGGCTATACAACCAAAGAGTAGCTACCGATCAATATAAAAGCAACTACCACTGTCGTTACAAAACGTCTCACCACAAAACTATGGAGTAAATCAACCCCACAGCGCATGGCAAAGAGTTTTTTATTTACAACTTTGCAATGATCGAGATGCTTACTTAAGGCAGAAGCATCACCGAGTAAATAAATTGGGCTAAAACCCACCTCGTTGGCGCTCCACAACGGTAGTACATCTGTATATTTGTTCGTTAGTATCTTCATTAAAACTCCTTCAGAAGATCTTAAATGCAGGCACTCCTCCTGTATGTCAGACGAATTGAAGCAAGCGTGTAGGACAAATACTTTCCTGCTTAATGAGAGAGCTTTATTTGTAAATTGTTACAGTTTCAAGTCGCGTAAAAATTGACGAAATTCGACGCCCACTTCTGGATGTTGCAGCGCAAGCTCAACAGTTGCTTCTAAAAAACCTTCTTTGCTGCCACAGTCATAACGTTTTCCAATGTATTGATAAGCGTAGACATGCTGAATTTTTAACAAATTTGCAATCCCGTCAGTCAATTGAATTTCACCCAATGCACCCGCTTTTTGTTGTCTGATTTGGTGAAATATTTCTGGTGTCAAAATGTATCTTCCGGCTACAGCCAACGTTGAAGGAGCTTCTTCTGGTACGGGTTTTTCAACAATCTGGGTTATCCTGCTAATACGCGGCTCAATCATCTCGCTCGCCACGATACCGTAACGACCAACCATCTCTAATGGAACTTCTTGAACCGCTAAAATTGACGCTCCAAATTGGGCATGCAGCTTGACCATTTGCGCCAAAACCGACAAACCTTTCGCATCTTTCTCGTCGTTGGATGCTGGGTTCACCATCAAATCATCAGCCAGCAGAACGGCAAAAGGCTCATTTCCTACAATATGTTCTGCACATAAGACGGCATGTCCCAATCCCAAAGGACTGGATTGACGCACGTACGAGCAATCCATGTCCTGCGGTTTGATGGCTCTAATCAACGCTAAAAGTTCATGTTTTTGGCTAGCTTCTAACTCTTTTTCCAGCTCAACTGCTGTATCAAAGTGATCCTCAATGGAACGCTTATTGCGTCCCGTCACAAAAATCATGTGCCTGACGCCTGCAGAATACGCCTCCTCAATGGCGTACTGAATCAGTGGCTTATCAACCACTGGCAGCATTTCTTTAGGCTGCGCCTTGGTAGCAGGTAAAAACCTTGTCCCAAGGCCTGCTACTGGGAAAACAGCCTTCCTGACAGGCGCCCTAGCTATATTTGGTTTATTCTTTGTTGCAAGATTTGATGTGGCCATAATTCCTCCCTAAAAATATCCAAACCATCTTAATCTGAATCTGAATCTCGTAGACAGATCGAGAACACGAAGCTCTGTTTTCCTACACGCACTTGGTGAAATATCTGACACATCGATTCAAAGGATTGAATCGGTCATATAAAAAATATAGTGGTTTTATAGCAGATTTGAATTTTATTTTTAACCGCTGACACCCTACTGCCACCACGCTGTCAGTAGCCCCTTTTCAGAATCAAGACTCCATCAACTTAAAGGAGTCTTTTATGAAAAACGCAATCAGCTGATGGTGTGGATCGAGCGCTGATGTCCATACAGGACGAAGTCCATACGTTGGTCGCCACGGTGCGTTTGGCGCAAGTTTAGCTAGACCCGTAATAATATTTTTTCGTTAGAAGCTGGCAAAGGATTGGCAGATTATCTAGGAAAAGTGGGTATTAAAGAACTTTTATAAATGAAATTTTGCTATATATTTAATAGCTATTTATACAATTAATACAAAGGCTATAGCCATATTTATGTAATAATTTAGTATCTTTAGGATAATTTACCCCATCGTGTAGAAAAATTCCTCTTTCACCACTTTCCCATTCGCCACGGTGTACAGCGCGGCCTCGTCCATGACGAAGCGTTTGTTCTCTGGTTTGAAAGTCACATCGTAGGTGAAGCGGACGATGAATCGGTCGCCATGCGGCCATGGGCCTTCGGCTTTGCCGGAATGGACAATATGATTATCCACCCACCACTTACCTTTACCCAGCACGCCAGCAATGCCCTTGGTCGTCGCGTCTTGACCCGGAGGTGCACCCGCTTCGACGCTGACGATGTCTGCAGAAAACAAGGTATTCACTGCTTCGTCGTTTTTGCCTTCACGGCACAGTTCAACCATTTTTTGACCAATTTCAAGGGTACTCATAGTCGCTCCTAGATGATGTGGTAGATTGCAAAGCTTATCACTTTCGATCAATTGAAGAGTTAACTATGCAGCAAATTGAAACAGATTATCTGATCATAGGTAGTGGCGCATCGGGCATGGCTTTTGCTGATACCTTGCTGCAGGAAACGCAAGGCACGGACACACACATCACCCTGGTTGATCGCCACGCCAAGCCGGGCGGGCATTGGAACGATGCTTACCCGTTTGTGACGCTGCATCAACCCTCCGCTTTTTATGGCGTCAATTCATTGGACTTGGGTGTCAACCGCAAAGACGCCATTGGCCCCAACCAAGGCTTGTACGAGTTGGCTTCTGGCCCAGAAATCAGTGGCTATTACAACAAGGTGATGAACCAAACCCTGCTGCCCAGTGGGCGGGTGAGTTACTTCCCCATGAGTAATTTCTTGGGCTTTGACGACAGCACTGGTTTGGCGACGTTTGAAACCATCTTGTCTGGCGCGAAAACACAAGTCAAAGTGCGCAAAAAACTGGTCGATGCCAACTTTTTTGGCCCTTTCATCCCCTCTACGCATACGCCCAAATTCAAAGTTGCTGACGGAGTAAAACTGGTCACGCCAAACGCCTTGGCACAGTTGTGGCAACAGCCAGATGCTGAGCGGGCAAGCAAATTCTGCGTCCTAGGCGCAGGCAAAACGGCGATGGACGCCTGCATTTGGCTGCTCAACAGCGGCGCAGCGCCCGACAGCATCAGCTGGGTGATGCCGCGCGACTCGTGGCTGGTGAACCGACAAACCACGCAGCCGGGTGAGGAGTTTTTCGCCCACTCCGTAGGCGGCATTGCAGCGCAAATGGCTTGCATCGCCAACGCCACCAGCATTGACGACCTGTTTTTACGCATGGAAGCCAGCGACCAAATGCTGCGCATCTACCCCGACCACCTGCCCACCATGTTCCACTACGCAACGGTATCTAAGGGGGAAATAGCGATTTTACAACGCATTAAAAACGTCATCCGCATGGGGCGCGTGCAAGCATTAGAGCCTGCCAATATCGTGTTTGCCAAAGGAAACTTGGCGATGGAGGCTGGCACCTTGTACATCGACTGCACCGCCTCAGCCGTGGAGCCCCGCGCCTTGCCACCGATTTTTACTGGCAAGACCATTGTGCTGCAGCTTGTGCGCGCACCGCTACCCACCTTCAGCGCAGCGTTGATTGCGTATGTTGAGGCGCATTACCCTGACGACGTCGGGGATATCACCAAAAACAAACTCTGCGGCAACGTGCCCTTCCCGCACACGTTGGCTGAGTACCCGCGCACTGTGATGGTCAACATGATGAACCAAATGCAATGGAGCCAAGACAAAACCCTTAGAGCTTGGATGCACGATAGCCGCCTAGACGGTTTCGCCAAGCTGATGTCCAGCGTTGACCCGAGTGATGTTGAAAAGCTAGCTATTTTGGGCGACTTGAAGGCACAAGCGAAGGCGGCGATGGGGAATTTGCCTAAGTTGATGGCACTCTCACCCTGATTTAGTTAATACTAAGTAAGCGTACTAAGCAACTTATCTTGGATCGTAAGCCAAAAGCTGCTGCACAAGGCTTTGCAAATACCCCTGCAAAGCCTCAAACCCCACATGCATCGCCAAGGTGTTTTCATCCATATACAACTTGCGGTTGATCTCTAGCTGTACGCTGTGGCGATGTTGTTCAGGCTTGCCGTAGCGACGCACCAGTTCAACACCTTTGTACGGGTGATTGATTTCTACGCTATACCCATGCTGCGCTAGTTGCTCCTGAATAAAGAGCACTAATTCTTTGCTCGATGTGGTATTGTCGCGGTTGCCGATGACAAAATCTGCATGCACCAAGCCCGGAAAATCCGTCGCATGGCTGCTGCTGATAGCGGGCATGCTGTGGCAATTGATGTGGATGCTGTAGCCGTGGCGAGCATGGGCTGCGTCTATCGCGCTGCCCACCACCGCATGGTAAGGCTGCCAGCAGTTAGCAATGCGCGCCTGCACCTCTGCCACACTGAGTGGGCGGTTGTACAGCGGAAAACCATCATCCGTCATCCGCCAAATCAAGCCCTTGCCCAGACGCAGTTTTGACTGTACGGCAGCATTCTGCTCTCCTAATTCATCTGGCCAAGCACCAGACAGCATGGTGGCGTCAATCTCGGTAACGTTGCGGTTAGCGTCTAAATAACTACGCGGAAAATGCGCCTCTACCCATGCCACACCCAATGCGGGGGCGAAGCTGTACAGTTTTTCAACATGCGTGTCTTCCGCGCGGCGCAAAGTAGCTAAATCACAAACATGGCCAAAATCTTGCGGGTAATCCGTGCCGCTGTGCGGCGAATCCAGTACCAATGGCGTGCTACCAGCGCTACTTGAAATGAATTGTTTTAGCTCAGCTAAAGTATTAGGCATAGGCTAAATTAGTTAGATTTAGGTATAATTTTGCTATACTTTTAATAGCTACTTAGGCAATAAATACAACGGCTAGAGTCATTTTTATTACCTAAAATCTGATTTTAACCCAGCTTCTCGCTGACCCAGCCCTGCGCACTCGCCAAAGCTTTGTCCAGCCCGCTAGCATCCGTACCACCCGCCATCGCCATATCAGGGCGACCACCACCTTTGCCACCGACTTGCGCAGCCAGGTAGTTGACCAGGTCGCCAGATTTGACCTTGCCCATCACGTCAGCCGTCGCACCCGTAGCAAGCTGCACTTTGCCACCATCCACACTGGCCAAAACGACCACCGCAGATTTCAGCTTGTCTTTCAGCTTGCCCACCGTGTCGCGCAAAGTCTGGGCCGCATCAGCCGCGCTGACACCTTCCATTTTGGCGACTAGGAATTTAATGCCTTTTAAATCAACAGCTTGCGACAACAAAGCGTCGCCTTGGTGCGATGCGAGTTGTCCTTTGAGGGCGGCTACTTCCTTCTCAAGATCATGCTTATCAGACTTCAGTTTCTGAACCGCAACAGCCAACTCACTACCCATTTGTTTACCGTAACCAGCTGACTGCGCTGCAAGTGCAAAATCGCTTTCAAGTTTCTGCAGATAATTTAAGGTGTTAAGACCTGTCACCGCTTCAATACGGCGCACTCCAGAGGCAATGCCACCTTCGGAGACGATTTTGAACAGTCCAATGTCGCCCGTGCGCTGCACGTGAACGCCGCCGCAGAGCTCTTTGGACGAGCCAATTTCCAACACACGTACAGAGTCGCCGTATTTTTCACCAAACAGCATCATCGCGCCGCTGGCTTTGGCGGATTCAATATCCATCACCTTGGCAGATGCATCTGCGTTGTTCAAAATTTCAGCATTCACCTGCGCTTCAATCGCCAGAATCTGCGCGTCCGTCACGGGTGCGTTGTGCGCAAAGTCGAAACGGGTGCGTTCGGCGTTGACCAAGCTGCCCTTTTGCTGCACATGCTCACCCAGCACTTCGCGCAGGGCTTTGTGCATCAAGTGGGTGGCGCTGTGGTTGCGGATGGTTTTGGCGCGGGTCGCCAAATTCACCTGCGCGTTGACGCTATCACCGACTTTCAAGCTGCCAGAGGTCAGCACGCCGTGGTGACCGAAGACGTCTGCCTTGATTTTTTGGGTGTCTTGAACTTCGAAAATCGCTGACGACGTGCCAATCACGCCCTCATCCCCCACCTGCCCGCCGCTTTCGGCGTAGAACGGTGTGGCATCCAGCACGATAACTCCATTTTGACCGGCATTTAACACGGTAGCCTTCGTACCATCTGCGTAGAGTGCTATGATTTTTGAAGTAGTTTGGAGCTGCTCGTAGCCCACAAAATCATTGATATCGCCGCTGTATTCCAGCGCCTTGTCCATTTTGAACTTGCCAGCCGCGCGGGCCATGGTTTTTTGACGCAGCATGGCGGCGTCAAAACCGGCTTCGTCGACTTCCATGCCACGGTCGCGGCAGACGTCGGCGGTCAAATCCAGCGGGAAACCATAGGTGTCGTGCAGTTTGAAGGCGACCTCGCCTTCTAAAACTTTATCGCCATCCTTAAGCGCGTTATCCAATAGCGCCATACCCGTCGCCAGTGTCTCAAAGAAACGCTCTTCTTCTTGCTTCAGCACCTCGGTGATGCGCTGCTGCTGTTTCGCCATGTTGGGGTAAGCCTCGCCCATGACGCTGACCAAATCTGCCACTAGTTTGTGGAAAAAAGGGGTCTTTTTGCCCAGCTGGTAACCGTGGCGGATGGCTCGTCGCACGATGCGGCGCTGCACGTAACCACGCCCTTCGTTGCTGGGCACCACGCCGTCGCTCACCAAAAACGCCGTCGCGCGGATGTGGTCGGCAATCACGCGCAGACTCTTGTTTTGCATGTCAGTGCAGCCAGTTTCCCGCGAAGCCGCTTTGATCAGCGCGTCGAAAATATCGATTTCGTAGTTGCTGTGGACGTGTTGCAAAATCGCAGCCAGACGCTCCAGCCCCATGCCGGTATCCACGCACGGTGCGGGCAATTTGACCAAGCTGCCGTCGGCCTGCATGTCAAACTGCATGAACACGTGGTTCCAAATCTCGATAAAGCGGTCGCCGTCTTCGTCCGGGCTGCCTGGCGGGCCACCGGGGATGTGCGCACCGTGGTCGTAAAAAATCTCTGAGCACGGGCCGCATGGGCCCGTATCAGCCATCATCCAAAAGTTGTCAGACGCGTATTTTTTGCCTTTGTTGTCGCCAATGCGGACGATGCGGTCCGCCGGCAGGCCAATTTCGTTGTGCCAGATGTCGTAGGCTTCTTGGTCGTCAATGTAGACCGTGGCCAGCAGCTTTTCCGCTGGTAAGCCGTAAACTTTTGTCAGCAGTTCCCAGCCCCATTTGATGGAATCGCGCTTGAAATAGTCGCCAAAACTCCAGTTGCCCATCATTTCGAAGAAAGTATGGTGGCGCGCCGTGTAGCCCACGTTTTCCAAGTCATTGTGTTTGCCACCCGCACGCAAACAAGCTTGTACGCTGGCCGCGCGCACGTAAGGCCGCTTGTCCAGCCCCAAAAACACGTCTTTGAACTGCACCATGCCCGAGTTGGTGAACATCAGCGTCGGGTCATTGCCCGGCACCAAAGAGCTTGACGGCACGACGGTGTGCCCTTTGGCAGCGTAAAAGTCGAGGAAAGTCTTGCGGATGTCGGCGACGGAGAATTTTGGCTGGGTGGCTGATTGGGTCATGTTGGTCTTTTAACTCTATAAATCACAGGTAATCAGTGATTATAAAGTTTGCCAGTACCCGTTAACCCTTGCCTGTTAAACCGTTCGCATTGAGCCTGTCGAATTGCTTTAAAACAAACTTTACTTGTAAAACGCCTCAACCGTGCCCTTCAGCTTCACAGTCAGCGGATAGCCCTTACGGTCAACCTTTTTGCCCACGGGCACTTTGATCCACCCCTCGCTGATGCAGTATTCCTCCACATCAAAACGCTCTTTGTCGTTGAATTTGATGCCCACATCGTGCTCAAAAATAGCCGGCACGTGAAATGGGCTGCGAGCGTCGGTGGAGAGGTGGTCTGGGAGAGTGGGTTTGGTGGTTTGCGTTGTTTCGGTCATGGAAATTTCTTCAAATTGAGTATTATGCGACGAGTAATTTCACACACCAATAAACAGCGATTCCTATTTGAACGGCAAAAGCGGTAAATCGCAGGGTGACGGCATGTTCAGACAAAGAGGTCAAATGAATGGTCGATTGAATAATTCTTGCGCCTAATAAAACATAAGCCAAGGAGTCCGTTACTGAAGATTTGTTCGCAACAACGGCAACTAGCATCAAACCGCCAAAAATGGGCAAACCCTCGATGCAGTTTGCATGAGCACGCGCCAATCGCTGCATAAAAGGCGAGAGATTGCCGTTGTCAGGTTGAAACCCATTCGCTCGTACTTGTTTGGTCAGAACCATTTTTGAACGAATGACTTCCATCAAGACGAGCAACGCTAGCGTCCATGCGATGAAACCGGTCAAGGCAATAAGTGTCGTGCTCATCGGTAATTTCTTCCTTAAAATTTACCCAGCCAACCCCACATAAACATTCTGCACATCATCATTCCCGTCAATCGCGCTTAAGAAGGCTTCGACTTCTTCTAGATGCTCGGCGCTGAGGGTCGACGGATCAACCGGATTCTTCGCCTTGTAGCCTAGTTTGGCGGACAAAACGGTGAAACCGTGCGCTGGCAGGGCGCGGCTGACTAGGTCTAGGTCGGTGGCGTCGGAGTAGAAGATGGTGGTGGTGACTTTGCCGTCTTCATCGGCGTCGCCAGCTTCAAAGTCTTGTGCGCCGGCTTCGATGGCGGCGGTTTCAGCATCGGCTTCTTTATTCGCTGGCTCGGCTTCGATGATGCCCAAGTGGTCAAAATCCCACGAGACTGAGCCGGATGTGCCCAGCTGGCCTTTGCGGAACAGGACGCGCATTTCGGGGGCGGTGCGTTTGACGTTGTCGGTCAGGCATTCGACCATGACGGCGACTTGGTGCGGGGCGAAGCCTTCGTAGATGACGTGTTCAAAATGAACCGCTTCACCCGTCAAGCCTGCACCTTTTTTGATGGCACGCTCCAGCGTTTCTTTGGGCATGGAGACTTTGCGGGCCTGCTCGACGACCAGGCGCAGCTTGGAGTTGGAGGCAGGGTCAGCGCCGCTGCGGGCGGCGACCATGATGTCTTTGGCCAAACGGCCGAATAATTTACCTCTGACACTGGCTGCCAGTTCTTTGCCTTTTGCTTTCCATTGCGCGCCCATGACTGTCTTCCTTATGTGTCTAACGATGTGTTTGAATCAATAGGGAGTGATTATCCACGGTTAAATCCCCCCTAGCCCCCCTTTTTCAAAGTGGGGAACAAGAGAGGAACGGGGAAAAAGTGACGTTTGCACTAGTCTTCCCACTTTGAAAAAGGGGGATTGAGGGGGATTTAAACCTCAGACAACCCCAGAAACGCGCAAAGCTTTAATAGCTTCTTCACCCAACCCCATCTCCCGCAAAACCTCATCCGTATGCTCCCCCAACGCGGGTGGCGGGCGAACAAGTACGGGCGGGGTGGCGGTAAGGCGCAGTGGGCTTGCCACGGATGATATATTTTTGATAGCATTATTAGCAGCAAATACGCCGACTACAGACTGTTTTATCTCTAAATTTCGCGCTTTCACTTGCTCATCTGCAAAAGCCTGCCCAATGTCGTTGATCGGGCCGCAGGGCACGGCTTTGTCTTCTAACAGGGTGATCCACTGGGCGGTGGTGCGGGTGCGGGTGACGGTTTCCATAAGGGGAATCAGCTCGCCACGGTTGGTGTTCCTGCCGCCCATGGTGGCAAAGCGCGGGTCGGCGGACCATTCTGGCTTGCCTACGGCGTGGCAGAAGCGGGCGAATTGACCGTCGTTGCCGATCGCCAGGAGCATCGCGCCGTCTGCGGTGGGGAAGTCTTGGTACGGCGCCAAGCTGGGGTGGCTGTTGCCCATGCGCTGGGGGACTTTGCCGGTGTTTAAAAAACCACCGGCTTGGTTCGCCAAAATCGCCATGCCGACGTCTAACAGCGCCATGTCGATGTGCTGCCCTTCGCCCGAAAGGTGACGCACTTCAAGCGCCGCCAAGATGGCCGATGTGGCGTAAACGCCGGTGAACACATCGGTCAACGCCACACCCACACGCTGCGGGCCGCCGCCGGGCACGCTGTCGGGCTTGCCGGTGATGCTCATCATGCCGCTCATGGCCTGAATCATCAGGTCGTAGCCCGCCCGTTTGGCATACGGGCCGTCTTGCCCGAAGCCGGTGATGGAGCAATAAATCAAACGCGGGTTGAGCGTTTTGAGGCTGTCG
>JANMTB010000026.1:0-8247 GCA_031390045.1 Polaromonas sp. | reverse complement strand
AAGCGCTCGCGCATGGTGGTGATGCGTGGACCGACCGACTTCATCTTCGCCATGCTGGCGTAGGCTTTGGCGTTGAGCCAGTAGAAAGCGATTTTCAGCAACAGAACCAGCGCAATGATGGCCCAGCCCCAGTTGCCGATGTAGCTGTGCAACTTGTCGAGCAACCAGTAGAGAGGTTTAGCCAAAATGGTCAAAATACCGTAGTCTTTGACCAGTTCTAGGCCAGGGGTGACGGTTTCTAATGACTTTTCGACCTGAGGACCGGCAAAAAAGCGCGATTCCACGGTTTTTGTGGTGCCTGGCGCGATGGCTTCAAGCGCGGTGATCATGCCGACGGCATATAAATTGGTGTCGACTTTGCGGGTAAAGAGTTCGCGCTTGATGCCATCAGGCAATATCCACGCGCTCGCAAAGTAGTGTTGCACCATGGCGACATAGCCGTTGGTGGCTTGCTTTTCAACGTCGACTTTGTTTTTCTCAATCTCGGCGAACTCGACTTTTTGGTATTTTTTGGCTTCGGTATAAATAGCCGGGCCGGTGAAGGTGGAGTAAAAAGCGGATTCGCCCGCGAGTTTGTTGCCGTCGCGAACCAGCTGCAAGTACAGCTGTGGTGATACGGCTGCTGTGCCGGTGTTGACGATCTCGTGTTTCACGGCCACGTCGTATGCACCGCGCTTTAAGGTGTAGGTTTTGACTAATTTGACGCCGCCAGATTCCGGGGATTCAAATTTCACCACGAGTTCATTCGCGCCGGCTTCTAATTTGCGCGGGCCTGGTGTGGCTGGCATGATGGTTTTGTGCGTTGGCAAGCTGGGCGCACCGACCAAGCCTGTTTGCGCGACATAGACGCGCTCTTTGCTGTCGTCCAGCAGCACCACGCCTTTGGCTGTGCCGGCTTTGACAGCCGCTTTGTCTTCTAGCTCAACATGCTTCACAAACTCAGAATGCACGAGTGAGCCGCCTTCGGTGTCAAACGTCAGCTTGAAAACATCGGTTTGCACCTCAAAACGCTCTTTTGCAGTTGCTGCAGCATTATTTTGAGCTGTAGCCGGCGTGTTTATTGCCTGAGTAGCTATTGAATTTATAGCATTAGGTGTTGTAGTTGCTGTTGCTGTTGTCGCGGGTATCGCACTAGGTACGCCAGCGGGGCCTGCTGTTACTGCAGTTGCCGTTGCGGCAGGTGTTTTAGCCGCTGTAGAAGCTGGTTGGGAGCTTAAACCGAAGGTGGGCTTTTGACCAACGCTGACTTGGTAGTTGTCCCACAACATTACCATAGAAAAGCCAAAAATCACCCACAAAATGGTGCGGCGGATATCGTTCATGAGGATGTCTTCACTTTAGGGATGACTTTAGAAGAGTCGTTGGTAAATCTAGAAAATAGAGAAAAATGTGTTGGCACAGCATCTATGCCGCCTTCACACCAAGGATGGCAGCGAACCAAACGCTTCAAGGTCAGGTAGCTACCTTTGGCTGCGCCGTGGGTTTCTAAGGCTTGAATTGAATAGATGGAGCACGTTGGCTCAAACCGGCACGCTGAGCCCAGCCACGGACTGAGAAACAAACGGTAGGCTTTGACAATGCCTACCAAAAACTGTTGCAGCAAATTCATGGCTTTGCTACTGAAAATAGCTGTTGCAGCTCGCTGCGAACCGCTGTTTTGAGCTTGTCGGACGTTGCGCTGATGAATTCGGCACGGTCGAAACCTGCGCGTAAACGCACCACATGGGCTGCAACGGGCAAGGAGCAGCCAGAATCTGTGCTCACAGTATAAATTTGGCGCTTGATGGTATTGCGTGTCACAGCGCGCTTTGCCCAGCGTTTCGGCACGATCACGCCTAGCCAGGTGTCTTGCACAGCGAAAATCGGTTTAACCAAACTAGTATGGTCGCTAGGGGCAATCGCCACGCGATGCAAGACAAAGTGCGGGGTTTTGGACACGGTTTGGCCGCGCATGACGGCTGCAAACTGTGCTTTGTTCACAATTCGTTGCAAGATGTCGCTGCAAAGTACGCTGCTGAATAGACTTCAGTCGCAGCCAACAACGTCAAATCGATTAGACAGCCAGGCGTTTACGGCCTTTGGCGCGGCGTGCGTTGATCACGGCACGGCCACCAGGTGTTTTCATGCGTGTCAAAAAGCCGTGGGTGCGGGCGCGGCGAACTTTAGAGGGTTGGTAAGTGCGTTTCATGATTCATCCTAGGTACATTTTGAAGCCTGTTGCTTCAAGTTAGCCCATGATTATCGCAGATTCTTGAAGTGCGGCCAGTATTTACCTTTAAAAGCTGCGGTAAATGCTAAGCTGGCTCTCGTGTGACAGGCACAGCAGCCCATTCGTTGTATAAACACAGCTTCCATGTTTTCCTTGTTTTTGACTCTTTTTGCTCCGTTTCAGCTGTTTTGAAGCCACTTTTCAACCAAAACTCTCCCGTTCCTTTCGAATCCAGCTGGATGCGCGCTATGCCAGCCGTTTTTGTGCTGATTTGGAGCACGGGCTTCATCGTTGCCAAGTTTGGACTGCCTTTTGCGCCGCCGCTGACTTTTTTGGCGATTCGCTATTTTTGCTCCATTGTGTGTTTTTTGGTCTGGATTTGGCTCGCAAAAGCCATTTGGCCACACGACAAAAAGCAATGGCTGCACCTCGCCATCACTGGCATTTTGATGCATGGCGGCTATTTGGGCGGCGTTTGGGTCGCGGTCAAAGGTGGTATGGGCTCGGGCTTAGCGGCGTTGATTGTGGGGTTTCAGCCTGTTTTGACGGCGTTGTGGTTAACGTGGGTTGGTTCAGAGAAATCTGGCCAAACATCACAGCCCACTGTATCTCAGCGCCAGTGGCTAGGTTTGCTACTGGGTTTGGCAGGCTTGTTGATGGTGGTTGCCCGCAAATTCGGTGTCACGAATGAAGTCACGCTATTAACTTTTACAGCCACCGTTTTTGCCTTAATTAGCATCACCGTTGGGACTTTGTACCAAAAGCAGCATGTCACCGCGACCGATGTGCGCACGGCCAATGTGATTCAGCTCGGTGCCGCATTTGCCATAACGCTGCCGTTCGCGATGTTAGAAACAGAAGCCATCACGTGGAATGCTTCTTTCATAGGTGCGATGGCTTGGGCCGTGCTGGCACTGACTTTAGGCGGCAGTTCTCTGATGTTTATGTTGATTCAGCGCGGCGCGGCCACTACGGTGACTAGTTTGCTGTATTTGGTGCCGCCAACGACGGCGTTGATGGCTTGGGTGTTATTCGACGAAGCCATCACCCTC
This sequence comes from Polaromonas sp., assembly GCA_031390045.1. Lineage (GTDB taxonomy): Bacteria > Pseudomonadota > Gammaproteobacteria > Burkholderiales > Burkholderiaceae_C > Aalborgiella. The sequence goes on along the minus strand of JANMTB010000026.1, from coordinate 4,986 downwards.
ATCACTGTATTGGGTATAGTTTTGACTGCTATTGGCGTGAGTTTGGTTGTGCGGACTGCTAAACCACCGGCTGTTGTTTAATTTTAAGAATCGAAATCACCATGTTTACAAGCTTTACGACTTCAAAAGTTCAAGGTCCCGCTGGCCAAATTCACACGATGCGCGGCGGTCAAGGTGCACCGCTGCTTTTGCTGCACGGGCACCCCCAATCACATGTCATGTGGCATTTGGTGGCAGACGAGTTGGCAAAACAGTTCACCGTCATCATGATGGATTTGCGCGGCTATGGCGACTCGGTGCGTGCGCCAGCGGATGTAGAGCACAATAATTATTCAAAGCGCAATATGGCGCTGGACGCCATCGCCGTCATGAAGCACTATGGATTTGACAACTTTCAAGTCATGGCGCATGACCGCGGGGCTCGGGTGGCGCATCGTCTGGCTGTCGATCATCCTGCCGCTGTGCAAAGCCTGCTGACGCTTGATATCGCGCCGACACTCGGCATGTACGACAATACCACCGATGCTTTTGCACGTGCTTATTGGCACTGGTTCTTTTTGATTCAGCCAGCACCCTTGCCCGAAAGCTTGGTCAATCTTGACCCCGTGCGGTACATCCATAGTTTGATGGGCAAACGTCATGCAGGCTTAAGCGCCTTCACGGCAGAGGCACTGGCTGAATATGAGCGTTGCACCTTGATTCCTGGCACAGCTACCAGCATGTGCGAAGACTACCGCGCAGCCGCAACGATCGATTTGGTACATGACCGCGCCGATGTGGCGGCTGGCCGCAAAATGGCGCAACCCCTGCGTGCGCTTTGGGGCGATCACGGCGCTGTCGGCAAATGCTTCGATGTGCTGGCGCTGTGGCGGGAGCGTGCAACTGATGTCTCTGGCACCTGCTTGCCATGCGGGCACTACATCGCTGAAGAAGCACCCCAATTGCTACTGGCCGAAGCATTGACATTTTTTAAACCTTGACCTTTAAATATTTAAAAACTCTCTAACCATGACCACAAACACACACACAACAGGTAAAAAACGCATCGCCGTGATAGCGGGTGATGGCATTGGCAAAGAAGTCATGCCCGAAGGTATTCGCGTGATGGAAGCGGCAGCCAGCAAATACGGCATCGATTTGCACTTTGACCACTTCGACTTTGCCAGCTGGGACTATTACGAAAAGCACGGCAAGATGATGCCGGACAACTGGAAAGACTTGGTCGGCGGGCATGATGCGATTTATTTTGGTGCAGTAGGCTGGCCAGACAAGATTCCTGATCACGTGTCGCTGTGGGGCTCGCTCATCATGTTTCGACGCGAGTTTGACCAGTACATCAACTTGCGACCCGCGCGTTTGATGCCCGGCATTGTCTGCCCCGTGGTGCGCAAAGACGGTAGCCCGCGCCTGCCAGGCGAGATTGATTTCTACATCGTGCGCGAAAATACCGAGGGTGAATACTCCAGTATTGGGGGTAAAGCTTTTCCGGGCACTGAGCGAGAGTTTGTGTTGCAAGAATCGGTGTTCACGCGCATTGGTGTCGACCGCGTGCTGAAGTTCGCTTTTGAATTAGCGCAATCACGACCGAAAAAACATTTGACCAGTGCGACCAAGTCCAACGGCATTTCGATCTCCATGCCGTATTGGGATGAGCGCGTGGTTGAGATGGCGAAAAACTACCCAGCCATCAATCTTGACAAGTTTCACATCGATATTTTGACGGCGCACTTTGTGCAACGGCCTGATTTTTTCGACGTCGTTGTTGCCAGCAATTTGTTTGGCGATATCTTGAGTGATTTAGGTCCCGCATGCACGGGAACCATCGGCATTGCGCCCAGTGCAAGCTTGAACCCTGAGCGTAAATTTCCCTCTTTGTTTGAACCTGTGCATGGCTCGGCACCCGACATCGCGGGGCGCCAAATTGCGAACCCGATTGGGCAAATTTGGTGCGGCGCGATGATGCTGGAATTTTTGGGCCGAAAAGACGCCCATGACGGTGTGCTGGCTGCCATTGAAGCCGTCTTGCAACCCAACAGTGACGCACCGCGCACGCCGGATTTAGGCGGCACAGCAAGTACGGCAGACTTGGGCAAAGCTATTGCTGAGACTTTGCTGAGGTCTTAGTCGTCGGTTACTCCCAAGGCGGCAACACCGACGCCTTGAGCAAACGCTGCGCCACCTCGTAATCGGGCATCACGCTTGCCAGCGTCGCCCAAAAGCGCGGGCTGTGATTGAGCTCACGCAGGTGGCTCAACTCATGCGCGACGACGTAGTCAATCACGCTTGCATCAAATTGAATCAAGCGCCAGTGCAAACGAATCGACCCATCGGCCTTGGCGCTACCCCAGCGGGTGTTGGCACTACTTAGGCTCATGTTTTGCCACTTGACGCCAAGCAAAGGCGCGTAGTGGTTCATACGCGCAGTGTAGTGTTGAGTCGCTTGCTCTGCCAACCATTGTTTGGTGCTGTCGCGAATTTTTTTCTCACTGGCGTTGTTGGGTGCAGCAAGTTGCAATATTTTTTTATCGCTGGTATCGCTTGAATGAATGAGTTGTGTTGTCGTTGCTTCAGGCGACAAGACAACCTGCACTGGTTTGCCGAAATAATCTAGCGTCGCACCGCTTGACCAATTCATTTTTAATGCGGCTACCTGTGCTTCTCGCTGCTGCATGCCGCCGAGCTTTCGAACAATCCAACGGCCTTTTTCTTGGACGGCGGCTTCAATCATGTGGTGCGACATGCCAAACGGCGCACGCACAGACAAACCATCATTGCTCACACTGAACGTCATGGTGAGCCTACGGCTGCGCACAAGCTCGTAATCAACGGCAAGACCCACGAGCCGGGTTTGCTGGCTAGCTTGGGGATGGCGTGAAAAGACTGCACCTGCAACTAAGGGCGCAGGTACAGGAATTGGTGTTATTTCTTTTTTGTGGCGCTTGACTGGTACTTTTTGTACTGGCTCAACCACCGGTGCAATATCGAACAAATCCAGCGTGAATTTCAGCAATTTAAGCATCGCTGGCACGTTTTCAACGGTAAGCGTCTGGATCCAAGCGGCGCATTTCGGCCTCGATCCAAGCTTCCACTTCACGCATCAACTCAGCCGGTTCGCGACCGATGCTTGGAATGGGTTTGCCAATTGAAATATCCACCACGCCTGGTGTTTTGATGAAGGCTTTTTTGGGCCAGCATCTGGCGGAGGTGACAGCGACGGGAACCACCGGCGCGTCCGTTTCGATCGCCAAGCGTGTACCACCGGTTTTATACGTGCCTTTTTGGCCGCGTGGGATGCGTGTGCCTTCAGGAAACATGATCACCCATGTGCCTTTGTCCAACAGGCGTTTCCCTTGCTCAACGACTTTGCCAAAAGCCCGTGTGCCCTGCTTGCGATCAATATGAATCATGTCCATACTGCCAATCGCCCAACCAAAAAATGGAATATTTAAGAGTTCTTTTTTGAACACATAGGCCAAGGGGTGTGGCATCAGCGCAATCATGGAAAAAGTTTCCCAAAGGGATTGATGCTTAACCAACAAGATGGCTGCATCGGTTTCGCCTGTGGGTAAATTTTCCCAGCCCGTCACACGGTTGTGAATACCCAAAATCGCCGTGCCACTTTTGACCGAAAGGCGTAGCCAGTTAAGGCATATGGCATAAACTATTTTTTGGTTGCCAAACAGACGCATTACCACCGCAGCCAAAGCCCACGGTACCACGGTCACGGCTAACAAAAGGGTATGCAATACGGCACGCACAAAGTTTATTGAGCGATTCATGGTGTTTTCTTTTCTTTGTTCTCTTTGTTAGCTTTGGTAATGCTTTTCATGGTTTCATTGACTAAGGCTTGTGCTCTCTCTTGGTCTTTTTCGCGGGCGATGATGAAATCGGCAAAGGCGGCCAGGTCTTGGTGCATCATGGTGTTGGCGGGGTAAGTGTCAGGCAAGGGCTGGCCGCGCAAATGTAGGGCGTTGCCCGTTAGCACCAAATGCGGCTCGCAGCCAGCTGCTGCGGCGGCTTGCATGTCTCGCAAGCTGTCGCCCACGCTGGGGATCAAATGGGCATCCACACCGGTGCGCTCGATGATTTGCTCAAACAAACCCGGCAAGGGTTTGCGGCAGCTGCAATTGTCGGTTGGCGTGTGCGGGCAGTAGAACACCGCATCCATACGACCGCCCAATGCTGTCAGCAGCTTGTGCATTTTGGCGTGCATGGCATTGAGTGCAGCAACATCAAACAACCCACGACCTAAACCCGATTGGTTGCTGGCAATAATGGTGTGCCAGCCTGCATGGTTCAGCTTGGCCACCGCTTCCAACGCACCCGGCAACGGAATCCACTCTTCAGGCGACTTGATGAAGTCGGCATGCTCTTCGTTGATGGTGCCGTCGCGGTCTAGGATGATGAGTTTCATACGCTAACCTTATCAGGTCGCCAATTTGGACAGATCAGCCACGCGGTTCATCGCTTCATGCAGGCTTTTCAGCAAGCCCTGGCGGTTCAGGCGCAGGTCGAGTTCTTCGGCATTGACCATGACGCCGTCAAAGAACGCATCCACCGGTGCGCGCAAAGCTGCCAGCGTTTGCAACGACGCGGTGTAGTCACCTGCTTCAAACTGCGCTTTCGCTTTGGGCGCGACCTCGTTCATCGCCGCAAACAGCGCGATTTCAGCGGGTTCTTTCAGCAGAATTTCGCTGACATGCGGATCAACCATCGCGGCTTCTTGCGCTTTTTTGAAGATGTTGGTGATGCGCTTGTTGGCGGCGGCGAGGGCGGCGGCTTCGGGTAGGGCGGCAAAAGCGCGGACAGCGGCGAGGCGTTTTGGCACATCGCCCAAACGTTGTGGCTTTAGCGCCAGCACAGCATCCACCTCTTTAACACTGTAGCCCTGCTCACGCAGAGAACCTGCGAAGCGATCAAAGATGAAGTCTGATAGTAGAGACGGTGTCTCGACCGTCAAATCAAACAATATCGCGCTAATCGCGT
>JANMTB010000011.1:0-32309 GCA_031390045.1 Polaromonas sp. | reverse complement strand
AATAAATACGCCGGCTATACTCGATTTTTACACTAAATTTGGCTTTAAAGGGCTGGTTCGTACTTTGCAGGCTAAATCTGATGAAGAAGACACCAAAGTTGCCGCAAAATCAAAGAAAACCGCAGCTTCGGCTCCGGGCTTGTTCGACGAACCCGCCGCTGAACCTGCCACAAAATATACCGTTGATGAAGACTTAGAGCTTTCAGATCAACAATTGCGACCTTCGTCAAAAATCTCAACATTGGTCTACGAAACCGTGCTCACTTGGGAAAGCTTTGATAAGTGGTTAGCCAAAGCGCTAGCGGCTGATTTGGTCGCTGTAGATACTGAAACCACTTCATTGGACGAAATGCGCGCGCAGATTGTCGGCATCAGCCTCAGTGTTGCGCCTGGCGAAGCAGCTTACATACCCGTAGCACATATCTACCCAGGCGCAGCCGAGCAATTGCCGCGCGACGAGGTGTTGGAGAAGCTCAAGCCGTGGTTGGAAAACCCAGCGTATAAAAAACTTGGTCAACACGTCAAGTACGACCGGCATGTGTTTGCCAACCACGGCATCGAAGTGCAAGGCTATGCCCACGACACCATGCTGCAAAGCTATGTGCTGGAAGTGCACAAACCGCATGGTTTGAGCAGCTTGGCTGAGCGACATGTGGGGCGCACTGGCATCACTTTTGAAGACTTGTGCGGCAAAGGTGCAAACCAGATTTGTTTCGACCAAGTGGATATCGACAAGGCCGCTGAGTATTCATGCGAAGACGCCGACCAAACCTTAGACGTGCATTTGGCGCTGTGGCCGCAGTTAGAACACGATGAAAAATTGCGATTTATCTACGAGCTAGAAATCGCCAGCAGTGAAGCCTTGTACCGCATCGAACGCAACGGTGTGTTGATTGACGCGCCCATGCTGGCCACCCAAAGCCACGAGCTGGGGCAGCGCATCATTGAGCTGGAAAACGAGGCCTACGCCATCGCCGGCCAGCCCTTCAATTTGAGCAGCCCGAAACAATTGGGTGAAATCTTTTTTGACAAACTGGGCATGCCGGTCGTCAAAAAAACCGCGACCGGTGCGCGCAGCACCGACGAAGAAGTACTGGAAAAACTGGCGGAAGACTTTCCGCTGCCTGCCAAAATTTTGGAGCACCGTGGCATTGCCAAGCTCAAAGGCACGTATACCGACAAGCTGGCGCAGCTGGCTTTGCCGCGCACTGGCCGCGTCCACACCCACTACGCGCAGGCGGTGGCGGTGACGGGGCGGCTGAGTAGCAACGACCCCAATCTGCAAAACATCCCCGTCAAAACGGCGGAGGGGCGGCGCGTGCGCGAGGCTTTCGTCGCTGCGCCCGGCCATGTCATCGCCAGTGCCGACTACTCGCAGATCGAACTGCGCATCATGGCCCACATCAGCGGTGACGCCTCGCTGCTGCTGGCTTTTCACGACGGCATGGACGTGCACCGTGCCACCGCTGCCGAGGTGTTTGGGGTGCAAACGCATGAAGTGTCATCAGAGCAGCGCCGCTATGCCAAGGTCATCAACTTCGGCTTGATCTATGGCATGAGTGCTTACGGCTTAGCGCGCAATCTGGGCATCGACAACACCGCCGCGAAAAACTACATTGAACGTTACTTTGCCCGCTACCCTGGCGTGAAGCACTACATGGATCACACCAAGATTGACGCCAAAGCCAAGGGTTATGTTGAAACTGTCTACGGTCGCCGTCTCTACCTGCCCGAAATCAACTCCCCCAACGGCCCACGCCGCGCTGGTGCCGAGCGCGCCGCCATCAACGCACCCATGCAGGGCACAGCGGCAGATTTGATCAAGCTCAGCATGGTCAAAGTGCAGCAAGTTTTAGACGCTGAAAAACGCGGCACCAAAATGATCATGCAGGTGCATGACGAGCTGGTGTTTGAGGTGCCTGAGAGTGAGATAGCTTGGGTGAAACAAGAAATCCCGCGTCTGATGGCGGGTGTGGCGCATCTTAAAGTACCGTTATTGGCTGAAATTGGGGTGGGTGAGAATTGGGAAAAAGCACACTAAATACGTCTCTAGACGGTGTATTTATTGCCTAATATGCTATTATAAATATAGCAAATTACTGCATTGTCCACCCATGGCTAACAATCAGCGACTGCCCGGTCAAAGCGTTGCTCGGAAACGCCGCAAACATCAGCGCCACCTCGGCCACGTCCTGCACGGTGGTGAATTCGCCGTCCACGGTGTCTTTGAGCATGATGTTTTTGATGACTTCGGCCTCGGTGATGCCAAACTTCGCGGCTTGCTCAGGGATTTGCTTGTCAACCAGCGGGGTGCGGACAAAGCCGGGGCAGATCACATTCGAGCGCACGCCATGCGCCGCGCCTTCTTTGGCGACCACTTTGGACAAACCCATCAAGCCGTGTTTGGCGGTGACGTAGGGCGCTTTCAGCATGGACGCCACGTGCGAATGCACCGAACCCATGTAGATCACGCTGCCGCCGCGCTTGCCGGCGTACATGTGCGGCAGGCAGGCTTTGGTGGTCAAAAACGCGCCGTCCAGGTGGATCGCCAGCATCTTGCGCCACTCGGCCAGGCTGAATTCCTCCACGGGGTGGACGATTTGGATGCCCGCATTGCTGACCAAAATATCCACCGTTCCCCAAGCTGCCACGACAGCCGCCACGCCGGCGTTGACCTGCGCTTCATCGGTCACATCCATCGCCACGCCCATGGCCTGCAAGCCCAAAGCGCGCATTTCGGCAGCGGCGGCTTCGGCGGCGTCCTGGTTCAAATCCGCTATCGCCACTTTGGCACCTTCTTTGGCGTAGGTCAGGGCGATTTCTTTGCCAATGCCGCTGGCGGCACCGGTGACGATGGCGATTTTGTCTTTTAACTTCATATGCAAACTCTTTTCAAAACGATAAATGGAGGTAGATTACCCTAACTTTAGCGCATTAACGCTTAGGTTGTGGCTTAAGTTTGCTGACTCTGGTTTGTTTGATAAGATGCTTTGATGCAGCTCCCTTCTCATTTTTGGTCAGATTTAACAACCCGCCATTTCACACAATTGGCCGCTAGCCAAAACATCGCACAAGCCGTTGCGGTGCTGCCTGTCGCTGCGACAGAGCAGCACGGTCCGCATTTACCCGTCAGCGTGGATACGACTTTGGTGAATGGGGTGGTCGATGCGTCGTTGCCGCATTTGCCTGCAGATTTACCGATTCTTTTTTTGCCGACTCAACAAATCGGCAAAAGCAATGAGCACGTTCGCTTTCCTGGTACGTTGACTTTGTCTGCCCAAACTATTATCAACCTATGGATGGACATTGGCAGCAGTGTGGCGCGTAGTGGTATTAAAAAACTCGTGCTGTTGAACAGCCACGGCGGTCAAGCCAGCATCATGGACATCGTGGCGCGGGATTTACGCACCGAGCATGATTTGATCGTTTACTCAACGAATTGGTACAACTTGCCACTGGGCGATGCGGTGATGGAGCTCTTCCCCGCTGAAGAGCACCGCTTTGGCATCCACGCGGGTGATATGGAAACCTCGATGATGTTGGCTTTGCGTGAAAAATATGTGGATATGTCGCTGGCACAAAACTTTCACAGCACCTCACAAGATCGCGCCGCTAAATACCCCGTTCTGGGTAACGGCACCAGTGCCAAGCTGGGCTGGCAAATGCAAGACTACAACCCCCAGGGCGCAGCAGGCAATGCGGCTGCCGCGACGGCAGCTAAAGGCCATGCACTAATTGATGCGGCAGGTTTGCAGCTGGCTAATCTTTTGAAGGAAGTGAGCGATTTGTCGCTTTCAACCTTGAAATCGACACCCGAATTTCCGGCATAGCAGCTTGGTTTTAAGAATTTCATTTTCGATATCGTTTATTTAAGAGGAGACCTTTCATGGATCATCTCAGCGGCCTAGACGCCACCTTTCTTTATCTGGAAACACCCGAGCAGCCCATGCATGTAGGTGGTTTGAATATCTTTGAGCTGCCTGCTGGCTACAAGGGCGATTTCGTGGAAGACTTGCGCGCACATATCACACAGCGCATGCATTTAGCCCCGGTTTTTAGGCGCAAACTGGTCAACATGCCATTTGAATTGGCCAACCCGATTTGGGTGGCTGATGAAGACGTGGACATGGAATACCATATACGCAGCACCGTGCTGCCCAAACCCGGCAGCCGCGCCCAGCTGGACAAATTGGTGGGACGCTTGCATTCCAGCTTGTTAGACCGCAGCCGCCCGCTGTGGGAGTTTTATGTGATCGAAGGCTTGCAATCTCCGCCAGATGCGCCTGCGGGCACCCAACATGTCGCTTTTTACTCCAAAGTCCACCACGCCGCGGTGGACGGTGCCGCTGGTGTCGCGCTGGCAAACGCGATCATGGACATAACCGCCATTCCCCGCGCTGTGCGCCCAGCGCCGCTGCGCCGAGCTACGGTGACAGACAATTTCGGCATTGCCGAGCTGGCACTTTCTGGTGTCAAAAACACGGCCATACAAAGCGCCATACTGGCTAAAAATTTACCTGCTTTAGTGCGTGCTGCCTACAGCATGTTGCGACCGCCTAAAAGTGAAGAGCCAGCTGTTGGCCTTGCGGGGCTAGAAATGGTCGACAGCCCGCCTAAAAATCGCTGGTTTGCGCCGAAAACACCTATCAACGTCAGCATCACCAACCAGCGCACTTTTTCCAGTTTGTCGTTTCCTTTGAACGTCATCAAGCACATTGCCAAGAGCAACGGTGTTACTTTGAACGATGTCGTTATGGCTATTTGCTCAGGCGCGTTAAGACGCTATTTGGCAGATTTGAATTGCGTTCCAGACCAATCTTTGCTCGCTGCAGTACCCATCAGCCTGCGCGAGGCAGGTAACACAGACATGAACACACAAGCTTCCATGCTGCGCATCAGCCTAGCCAGCACCGTGGCTGACCCAAAGGCGCGCTTACTGGCCATCAATCAAGCCAGCAAAAGCGCCAAAGCGGCGTCTGCCAGCATGAACGCCGTCATGCCGACCGATTTCCCATCGATTGGCGTACCGTGGATACTCAGTGGCATGGCGGCGTTGTTTGGTCGCTCTAAACTTGCGAACAACATGGCGCCTTTGGCAAATTTGGTTATTTCAAATGTGCCCGGACCGAATGTTGCCTTGTATTTAGCGGGCGCGAAGATGGTGACTTACTACCCCGTCTCCATAGTTACCCACAGCTTGGCACTGAATGTGACAGTGCAAAGCTACAACGGCTCGCTCGATTTCGGCTTGATCGCCTGCCGCAAAGTCATGCCCGATTTGCCAGAGCTTGGCAAATACATGCAAAAAAGTTTTGAAGAGATGTTGGCCTTCACCCCAGCAGCAGTCCCAGCAGTAACACTACCAGCAGCAACACCCGCTGACACCAAACCAGTCACTAAGCCTAAGCCAGTTGCTAAACCTGTAGCTAAGAAGTCGGCTGCAAAAAAAGTGGTGGCAAAGAAAGCGGTTGACAAGAGAGTAGTCGCTGAGAAACACCCATCTAAAAAAACTGCTAAAAAAACTGCTAAAAAAGCGGCTAAATAATGCTCCTATGATGAGCCAACCATGCCGCTCATTCGCCTAAATCACAACACCAGCTACCCGCTACACAGCGTAGCCACCACCCACCGTATCGAGCAGGCCGCCGCCGCGCAGCTTGCAACACACACCTTGATGCAACGCGCTGGTTTGGCTGTGGCGCGCTTAACCTGCGCTCTTGCCCCACACGCACAGACCATTTGGCTGGCTTGCGGTCCGGGGAACAACGGCGGTGACGGCTTGGAAGCAGCAATGCACTTGAAACGGTGGGGGCGCAACCCCGTGGTCACTTGGGAGGGCGACGAAGCCCGCTGCCCAGCCGATGCCCTGCTATCGCTGCACCGAGCGCGCCAAGCCGGCGTCACTTTTGTCGCTGATCCACCGGCTGAGTACGACTTCGCCATCGACGCGCTCTTAGGCATAGGGCAAACCAAGCCCGTCACCGGCATGCTTGCGGATTGGCTGCGTCACATGCAGCTAACCGCGCCTGCCGTGCTGTGTGTCGATGTGCCCAGTGGTTTGAATGGTGATACGGGTGCGTATTTTGAATCTAAAATTGCTATTGATAATATAGCTGCTAAGTCAATAAATACGCCAGCTGTAGGCAAAAAAGCATCCATTTTCTGCCTTTCTTTGATAACTTTGAAACCTGGCTTGTTTACAGCCCAAGGCAAAGACGCTGCGGGCGAGGTCTGGTTTGATGATCTAGACCTTGATGTAGAAAACAACCTATTTGAATCTCCTACCGCTTGGCTCTTGGGCGCCGACCGTGCCAACTTGCCCGCACGTTTGCACGCCAGCCATAAAGGCACTTTTGGCGACGTGGCAGTGGTTGGTGGTGCTGCGGGCATGACCGGCGCTGCTTTGTTGGCAGCCAGAGCCGCATTGCATGCCGGGGTAGGGCGTGTTTTCGTGGCTTTGCTTGATGCAAATACAGCAGACAAAGCTGGTATGCGCATGACGGTAGACCCCATGCAGCCAGAGCTGATGTTTCGCTCGCTTGAAACACTGGCTTTGAGAGAGCAAACCGTTGTCTGTGGCTGCGGCGGTGGCGACGAAGTGCGCCATGTATTGCCGCAAGTGCTGTCGCAAGCGCCACGGCTGGTGCTGGATGCAGATGCGTTGAATGCCGTATCGGTGGACACGTCGTTGCATACTTTGCTTGTGGCACGATCAAAACGCAAACTGCAGACTATTTTGACCCCGCACCCGTTAGAAGCGGCTCGTTTGCTGGGCGTTCCAACCGCGCAGGTGCAAGCGGATCGACTGCTATCGACGCAGCAACTGGCTGATCGCTTTGGCTGCGTCGTCATCATCAAAGGCGCGGGTAGCGTGATTGCTGCGCCTGATCAAGTGCCCTACATCAACGCCAGTGGTAATGCCAAATTAGCCACGGCTGGCACGGGAGATGTCTTGGCTGGCATGGTCGGTGCGCATTTGGCGGCTTCACAGGATGCTTTCCAGTCCGCCTGCACTGCTACGTACCGCCATGGCCAGAGGGCTGACGACTGGCCTGCAGGTCGCGCATTGACGGCCAGTGAGCTGGTTAAACTCATGTGATTAGAATTTTAATCATCGACCGACTTCATGACGCTTTTTTACATCATTTTGGCCACCTTGGCTGCCGGTATTGGCAGCGTCTGGGTGGCTGCAGCACTCAGTTTTGGAGCTTTGGGGCGCTTCACGCAGCACATGCTCAGCCTAGCGGCTGGCGCGCTTTTGGCGACGGCGTTTATGCATTTGATGCCGGAAGCATTTGAAAGCCAAGCTGGTGCACGGGCCTTGTTTGCGACCCTTTTGGCGGGGCTTATATTCTTCTTTTTGCTCGACAAAGCTGAACTTTGGCACCATGGCCATGAGCATTCGCACCATCATTCAATTGTCAATATAAACGGCCATGCTGGACATAATCACAGTGATTCGGCACACACACATGCCCCCAAAACCGGCAGTTGGGCGATTTTGACGGGTGATAGTGTGCATTGTTTTGGAGACGGTATTTTGATTGCCTCCGCTTTTATGGCCGATAGCCGTTTGGGTTGGGTAGCCGCACTGGCAGTGATGGCGCACGAGGTGCCACATCATATGGGCGATTTGATGGTGTTGAACCGTGACAATAGCAACAAACGTATGGCTCTGATCAAAGTCTCCTTGGCAGGTGCCGTCACGGCTGTGGGTGGTTTGGTGGGTTTTTGGCTGGTGGAACAACTGCAAGACTACTTGCCTTACTTTCTGGTCATTGCTAGCAGCAGTTTCATTTATGTCGCTTTAGCGGACTTGATTCCACAGTTGCAAAAGCGCTTAAGTTTCAAGCAAACTCTGGCGCAAATTATGTGGCTAGGCGTTGGAATTTTGCTTGTTACTTGGGTCAGTAGCTTTGCGCATGCACATTGACGATTGTGTGAATATTAGCGGAACTTCAAATTGCTATTCTTATGATAGCTGATTAAGCATATATTACGCCGGCTACAATTGAAAATATACTGACTTATTGACTTTGAAATCGTAATAATAACTTCAAACTCGCATATAAAAAAGCTCTAGCTTTGTTGCAAAAAAGCAACAAATAAATACTTAAGTTGCTACTTTGTATGCCGTATTCCCGTTATCTCAGTTTATGTGTAGGCTTACCAGTTGAACATACAAAATACTGTGAATCCAAATTATGATCGCACAGTTGGTAGAAAAAAACTAATATAAACATATACGCAAGAACACATATATAAAAGAGTACCTACATATGGTTGGCTATAACATTCTCCCCATTGGTTTCTCCAGCTATGAGAAATCCACCATCGAGACATTTTTTCGTCTCGCAGGTCGTCGTGCGCCACATTGGGGACTGACAGCGCGTTCTAGCGAAGCGCGTGTTATTTTGTTTAACGCCACCTCGCTGCAAGATATTGATGCATTTCGCTCGCTTGTCGCATCGTGGCAAAAAGTCATCATTGTGGGCGATTCTGACTTTGGTACGGGCTGGGCAGTGTTGCCGCGTCCTATTAAGTTAACCGCCATTTTGGGCATGCTCGATGGCATCGCCAAAGAGTCAGAACCTAATGCTGAAGTAGCTGCGCCTGTTATTGATGTTCTTGCTACTCAACCAAGCTCGACCGACGTGTTTGCCAACGTGACAGCTAAAGTCAAAAAGTCTGTGCCTGTTATTGCAGTGCCCGTTGTTCAGACCGTTGCCATTGAGCGCGCAGCAAAAAGTCCGGCGCTAGTTCCTATGAATGAAGCGCCCGGCTTTGACGCTGGCAGCTTCGGTAGTGCGCTGCAAGCTGCGAAACTTGGTAATGTTGCAATTAACGTCAATACCACCCATGGCACTGTTCTGATAGTGGATGACAGCGACATTGCCCTCAAATACATGCAAAACCGCTTACGTCATTTTGGCTATGAGAGCGATATGGCGCGCAGTGGTGACGAAGCTTTGGCTAAGGTCTCTGGCAAAAGTTACCAATTTGTATTTTTAGATGTGATGATGCAAGGCTTAGACGGCTACCAAACCTGCCGTGCCATCAAGAACAACAAAGCTCGTCGTGGGCCTGCACCTATAGTGGTTATGTTGACCAGCCGTGGTGGCACGATCGATAAAATTCGCGGCACCATGGCCGGTTGTGACGCCTACATGACCAAGCCGCTGAATGAAAAGCAGCTCACCACAGTTTTGGCTAAGTTTGACGATACGACGATGACTCAGCGCTACGAAGCGGCCAATCCGCGCGTTGCGCTGGTTGATACTTATGTACCTGCTAAACGGTAAGAAAAACAAACAATCCGTAACAGTGCGGTAACAAAACCACACATCCGCGTGAATTAACACGCAATTCAGAGTATTTCTTAACCGAAAGCATCTAGCCATTAGCGTGCAAATGATAATGGCTAGATGCTTTTGATTGCTAGATAAGCAATCAAACTGACTATAACCCTTGGAAATTAAATGAAAAAAGTATTGATCGTTGACGACTCGCCAGTAGATTGCAAAAACCTACAGCGCATCCTGCAAGATGCCGGCTGTGTAGTTTCCGTCGCCACGTCTGGCACCGAAGCGCTGATCAAGGTGAAAACGGAAAAACCTGAATTGATCATGATGGATGTCAACATGCCCGATTTAGATGGTTTTGCGACCAAACGCAAGATCAACCAAGATGCGGAAAGCAAAGGCATTCCAGTCGTATTTGTCACCAGTAAAGACCAAAAGGTTGACCGCGTGTTTGCACAAATGTTGGGCGCAAAAGGGTATGTGACTAAGCCTTATTCGGCTGAGCAAATACTAGAGCAGCTCAATTAAAAGCAACATACATTGTTATTTGACACACTATGGTTGCTGAGATGATTACCGAAGAAACTTTTGCGCAGGTTCAGCCTGAGCAAGGCGCGGTTTCCTCGTCAGCAGTGGCCAGCTTTATTGGTCAAGCTATTACCTGCGGCGGTTGGTCTTTGGCTTTGAACTTGAATTGGACCAACATCATCATTGATGTGTTTGAATTGGTCAAAATTCCGCGCTCACCAAATTGGTTGATTGGCGCTGTCAACGTTGATGGCAATATCATTCCGGTGGTTGATTTGTCGGTGTATTTTGTGCCCAACGCACTGCCCATGCAAATTGACAGGCGTCACCGCTTGCTGGTAGGTGGCAAACGTGACGAAAGCATCGAAAGCACAGGCGGCTCTGGTAGCGACAGTGTATTTGCGATTTTGTTCACTGGACTGCCGATGCAAATTCAATACACCCGCGAGCCTATGGATGAGGCAATTGTCATTCCCGAGTTCTTGCGTGAGTTGTGTTTGGGTATTGCGAAAGACAGCACCGGTAAAACCTATTTTGAACTGAATACAGACAGATTAATCGAGTTTTTGTCGTTGAGTTTGATTTAGTTGTCGTATTGATTTTTTTGCGTAAATAGTAATTTTTTTAATTTTTTGGAGTAACTTATGACCGTCAACAAAACAGCAATCACATGGGCAACACAATTCACCGTTGCTTTGTTTGCTATCACTGGCGCACACATGGCTACCGCTGCTGAAGCTGAGACAGATGTCATGGGTGCAGGCAACACGCAGCTTGAGTTCAAGCTGGGCGTATCGCGCGATCGCGTGGCAGCGTTCCACGAAAGCTCAACGCCATTTGTGGCACGTATCGGCGTTTCTGACACAGTTGAAATTCGCGTGGTCACAAGCGGATACCTTAAAAGCAAGGTAGACGGCGTAACTACCAGTGGAATGGCTGACACAAATCTAGGTCTACGTTTGCGTCTGCAAGAAACAGATGAAAAAACAGGCAAAGTTGGCTTGGCTGTGCAATTAGAGCAAGGTCTGCCGACAGGCGCAACCGCTTTTCGCGCTGTGGGTGGTAGCACCGCACTTAAATTTACAGCCACTTGGGCTTTGCCAGAAGATATTTCTATTGGCGTGCAACCTGGCTTGATTCGTGTGCGTAATGATGCAAGCAACTGGTACGTTGCACCCAGTATGTCGTTGACAGTGGCGAAAAGCTGGTCGCCAAAGCTGCGTACCGTAGTTGAGCTCATTGCACCTCAGATCACTTCGCAAAAAAATGGCGGTAACGAAGCCTATTTCGCACTTGGCGCGACTTACAGTTTGACTGAGATGTTTGAACTTGAAGCCACCTACGCGCGCTCGTTAAACAAAAATGCACCCGAGAATAACTTTGCAGCAGGCGTGAACGTCAAGTTTTAATACTTGAATAGTGGCTTGAAGAATGTATTGATGGTTGAAAGCTTTTGATTTAGTTTGACTTTAAAAATTTGGATTTTAGGAAATTATGCTTAATACAATTCGTGCAAAATTAATCGCGCTGGTGCTCTTGGCGCTGGCTGTGGCTGTGTTGATTGGCTCAGTGGGTTTACAGAACATCAATAAGCTGGAGCAATCTGTAAATCGTACAGCGGGCTACGGTTTGGCCGCACAAAATGCGGGTTTGACGGATATGTTTCACGACAATATGCGCGGCTTGGTGGAGCAGTATGTGGGAGCTGCTAAAGACAAAAGCCCTGAGCGTTTGGCTGAATCTGCCAAAAGCTTGAATGAGAATGCCAAGCAAATCCGTACGATGTCTCGCTCAAATATTGACTCGCCGGTGTTGAATGAAAAAACCAAAGATTTGTTGGTGAAGCTTGTTCCCGTTTTCGATGATTATGCAAAAACTGCTGAAGCGATCGCTGCTAGCTCAGGCACTGATTTGGTTGAGCTAGAAAAAAGTCGCGCGGATTTCACCAAAAAATTTCAAGCCTTGCAAGATCAACAAGATATTTCAAATAAAAACTTGGAATCAGAGCTTGAGCAAACCAAGGCATTGGCGGCAGCCGAGGTGCAGGAATCACTTATTGCAATTATCGCGGCCATCGTTGTTAGTTTGATTCTTTTGTCTTTGGCTGCTTACTTGGTCTATCGATCTATTTCCAATGGTTTGCAAACACTGGAAAGTACTATTGAAAAAGTCAACAATGGTGACTCTTCAGCGCGTACTTTATTGCTTACTCAAGACGAGCTGGGCAACGTGGGTCGAAGCTTTGATAACCTCTTAGATGAACGTATCGCTTCACTTGAAGGTAAAACCCTCGAAAACGAAGCCATCAACAATTCAGCTATCAATTTGCTACAATCGGTGTTTTCTTTGTCTGAAAAAGATTTAACTGCACGTGCCGTCGTGAGTGACGACATTGTGGGCACCATTGCATCGTCCGTGAACCAGTTTGCGGACGAAACCGCGCAGACACTGAGCGAAGTGCAGAAAATTGCCGGTCAAGTGCGTACTGCTGCGCAAGCGGCGCAGCAACAAGGTAAATTGGTAGAAGGTGCGGCAAGTAAAGAGCGTGCTTTGCTAGATTCCATGGGTTCAACGCTCACGACTGCAACCCGCCAAATGAACGAAGTGGCTCAGCTGTCTACCGCCTCTGGTGCAGCTGCTACGCGCACATCTGACGCCACCAAAGCGGCGCAATCTGCGGTAGAAGGAACCATGCGCGGTATGGATTCGCTGCGTGAGGTCATCTCCGAGACGGAGAAACGCTTCAAACGTCTGGGCGAGCGCTCACAAGAGATTTCATCGGCGGTGGCGCTGGTCAACACTATTTCTGAGCGCACACACGTGCTGTCGCTTAACGCATCTATGCAGGCCGCAACAGCTGGTGAAGCAGGTCGAGGCTTTGCAGTGGTGGCGCAAGAGGTGCAGCGTTTGTCTGACAGCTCACGCCAAGCAACGGGTGAAATTGCCCAGCTGGTGAGCAACATTCAGTCTGAAACCAATGAAACCTTGCTGACCATGAACCGCTTGATTTCTGACGTGGTGGCGCAAACCGAGTTGGCGCGCCGTGCTGGTCACGAGATGACGCAAACCCAAACCGCTACCACTGAGCTGGTTGGCTTGGTGCAAAAGATTGCCGCATTCTCTGCTCAACAGCAAGAAATGGCGCAAACGTTGCAAAAAAACGTGCAGGGTATGAATGACGGTACGGCACAAACCAGCTCTGCGATTGCGCAGCAAACCAGTGCAACAGACACACTGGTGCAGTTTGCGCAGCGTTTGAATGACTCTGTGGGTCAGTTCAAAGTCGCTTAAACACGTGTCACATCAAACTCGTAACGCCATTTAAATTCTGCCGACATGATCAATGCCATGATGGAGCTCTTGCGCGACGAGTTCGCGCAAGAATTGCCCGCAACGCGTGAAACACTCGCCCTGTGGCAAAGCACTCCGCTGATGCCATCAGATGGCGTGAAGGACATGCTGTCGTTGCTGGAAAGATTTGCGCAAGCCGTGCAAACGGTAGGCATGGATGGCTTGGCGGCATACTTAAACCTCATCCAAAATTTTACGCAACAATTGCTTGAAAGCCCTGCAAGTGCGCAAGAACATACACTGAGCGCTGCGTGGTTGGGTCAATGGGTGGAAGAGATCCATGCGTATTTGGAAAACCCTGCTGAGCCTGCGGTGGTCGAGAGCATGGCTACATACCTTAGCATGTGCCCGTCTCCTATTGCTGAAGAGCATGTGTTGGAAATCGCGGGTCTCTTGCTCACTTTGCCAAACATGACGGCGGAAGACGCCGAAGCTGACGCACTTTTGCATGTTGAAGCCACCGACGAAGACGTGGCCTTGTCCACTGAAGACGTGGATCCTGAACTTTTGTATGCGCTCTTGGCAGATGCACCGCAGCAGCTCGATGATATGGAGCACGCGGTCACGCAGTGGAGCTCAGGCGCCTGCAGCGAAGCCGATATGCAAGAAGCCATGCGCAGCGCGCACACGCTTAAAGGCAGTGGCAGCATCATTGGCTTGCCAGGTATTGGCAAGCTGGCACATCGGCTGGAAGATATTTTGGAATACGCTGATGATGGCCTGCGAACGGTTGACGGTATGGTTCAGCGCCCCAGCGAAGCCTTGGCGCGTGATGTGCTACAAGCGGTGCATTGTTTGCAGCAAATGGTCAGTCATTTGCAAGGCAATGAAGAAGCCCCAGACAATGCCAAAGTTGTGTTGCAGCGTTTGCTGGATTGGGTGATTTTGATCCACAACGGCGAGATTGACATGGTTGATGTTGCGGCACCAGCTGTTGTGCCAAGCGCTGCCATCGCACCCATCGTTATACAAGCCATAGAAATTAAAGTTACTGATGTAGCAAATCCTGCCGTAATGGCAAAACCCGTTGATTCGGCAAAACCTAATGTGGCTGCCAAAGTGCAAGAGGCTGCCGAGCTGCGTTTGGGTGTTTCACAACTCAGCCGTATGCTGCGTCGTGCGGGTCAGTCGATTGTGCATACCGAGCGGATGTCTAAGCTATTGTCAGATACAGAAACATGGCTAGTCGCCATGGAGCGCAACAACCAAGTGCTGGCGACGCGGCTGCGCGAGCTGGACGCGATGGTGAACAGCCAAGTGGTGCAATTGCGTGTGGCGCAGCAAGACGCACAGAAAGACGGCGCCAATTTTGATCCGTTGGAGCTGGACCGCTATGACGCCTTGCATGGCCTCTCGCGTTTCATCGGTGAAACCGCGCGCGACAGCTCAGCCCTGGTGCAGCAAGCACGTGAATCAACCAACAAATCGACTGCTATGCTGCGTGACGAAGGCTACGCCCTGGTTGAACAGCACCGAGAATTACTCGTTGCGCGCATGGTGCCTGTAAAAACGGTTATTCCCCGTCTCAAGCGTACGGTCGCGCAAACCGCGATTGCGACGGGTCGTAAAGTTAATTTGCAAGTCACCGGCGAAGATATGGTGGTTGATGCTGACGTGCTGTCTCGTCTGGCCGAGCCGCTGCTTCACCTGCTGCGTAACGCGGTTGACCATGGCATCGAACTGCCGCAAGACCGCGTGCATGTGGGTAAACCAGAACAGGGCACGATTTATTTAGACTTTCAGCGCAACGGTGAAGAAATGGTGCTACGCGTCAGCGACGACGGCCGTGGCCTAGATTTGGTCGCCATCGAAGCCAAAGCCGTCAGCTATGGTTTGATAGATGCGCCCGGTGTGTTGAACGAAACCGACTTGCAGCACATGATATTGCAACCCGGCTTTACCACGCGCGACAACGTCACCGAAACCTCAGGTCGTGGCGTCGGCATGGACATTGTGAACGACCGCATCACCGGCTTGAAAGGCCGTTTAGAGATCGACAGCACCATCGGTTTGGGCAGCAGCTTCACTGTGCACGTGCCAGTGTCTAGCGGCGTGGCGAAGGCGTTGGTGGTGGAATGCGCGGGCGAAGTAATCGCGCTTCCGTTGGAGCATGTAGACAGCATTGTGGCTGCTGGTTTGGCGCAGTTTAGCGTCAGTGGCAATGGTATTCAGCTTGAATATGCGGATAATGTTTATCCCGCTTTCTCCTTGGCCCAATGGCTGGAATTGGAAGATTTCAGCACTGACGATATGTTGCAACGCTCCGCGACTTGGATCGTGGTGTTAGCCAAAGGCGCTACTGGCCCAATAGCTCTCTTGGTCGACGCCGTTTTAGAATCCCGCGAACTGATTTTGCAAGACGTGGGCTTGCTCACCCGCCGTGTCCGTGGCGTGATCGGCGGCGCTTTGCGAGCCGACGGCAGACCGCTTTTCTTGCTCGGTGTCTCCGAGCTGCAGCGCGCCGTCAACGCACCTAAAAAGTCGAGTTCTAACTCACTCTCAAACGCTAGTTCCGTCGCTGCCCTGCGCAAACGCTTGCAAGTCGAGCGTACCCGCGTGCTCGTGGTGGACGACGCTTGGTCCGTGCGCCGCTCCATGCAGCAGCTCTTAGAAGACGCCGGCTATGAAGTCGCTACCGCTGCAGACGGTTTTGAAGCGCTAGAGCGTTTGCGAGCAAAAATACCAGCCGTCGTGTTGACCGACCTTGAAATGCCCAATATGAACGGTCTAGAGCTCACCCGCCGGATGCAAGATATACCGCAATGGGCTGAGATTCCGGTGGTCATGATCACCTCTAGAACCAGCACCAAACACCGCGACGAAGGCTTTAAATCCGGTGTTGATGTGTACTTGACCAAGCCCTACTTAGATGCAGATTTGCTCGCTCAAGTACGCACCTTATCAGCACCCAAGACACCTACTTTGGTTGATATCTCTCTATAAATAATGGCGCTATAAATAATGTAGCTACTTAGGCAATAAATACGACGGTCAGAGTCGTATTTTAGGGTTTAAATCGCAGATCAAGCGTATTTAGACTTCTATTTTGACGCCATTCCAAAACGCCACACGGCCTTTCACAGCTTCCGCTCCCTCTTTGGGGCTAGGGTAATACCACACCGCGTTCGGGTTCAGCTCGCCATTCACGTTCAAGCTGTAGTAGCTGGCCTCGCCCTTCCAAGCGCAGCTAGATTTATGGTTACTGAAAGTGACCACATCGCGATTCAGCGAACTTTCGGGGAAATAGTAGTTGCCTTCAACGAGCACAGTGTCATCGCTTTCGGCAATCAATGTGTTGTTCCAAGTGGCGCGCATGGGGTGATGTTAGCTGGTTTTTGGGTGGCTGGATATCGCAATTTGCGACATCTAATTTAGGGCTAAAGGCATAAATCCGCTTAATATGATATTTGACTACTAAAATACGCTTTTAGTCGGCGTATATATTGATTTAGTCGCTATCAAAAACATAGCAAATTTGTCGCCAAATACGGGTTAAATCCCCCTCAATCCCCCTTTTTCAAAGTGGGAAGACTATGGCGAATGTCACTTCTTTTGACCTCACATGCTTGCTCCCGCAGCCGTTATTCCCGCTCTCAGCCGTCATTCCCGCGTAGGAAGGAATCCATGGGGCTTGTCTTTTCCTCACTTTGAAAAAAGGGGGGGGGCTAGGGGGGATTTAAACCTTCGAGCTAGTCACACTCTGCGCCACACTACTTTCCACTCGCCACTCGCCGCTCGATTGCCGGTTATGTGCGCCAGCAAACAGACGTCAAAGCTGATTCTCCATAAACTTCAAACCAGCCAAGCCATCATGCTCTGGCGCAATGTCAACTAGGACATGCGTTCTAGCGTTAAGAAAGTCTATCAACTAGCAACAGGAGTTTTAACATGAAGAAAAACGTTCTATTATTGGCCGCCATGGTGCTCAGCGCACCAGTTTTCGCGGTTGACGGCATTACTTTGGGGGAGCCCGGATACGGCGGAACGGGCTGTCCGGCCGGCTCGGTGTCCGCCACCTTGAGTCCGGATGCAACCTCTTTGAGTTTGTTGTTTGACAAATACCAAGTGGCCGTCGGTGGCACGAGCGGCAAAAGCTTTGACCGCAAGAGCTGCAATATCGCTATTCCTGTGCGTGTACCTCAAGGATTCAGCGTATCTGTCCTGAAAATCGACTACCGTGGTTTTAACCAGCTGCCACAGTCTGCAAGCTCACAGTTCAATGTCGAATACTTCTTTGCCGGCACGCGAGGCCCAGCATTCCAAAGAAAATTTAGCGGTCCGCTGCAAGAAGATTATTTGATCATCAACCAGCTCACCGTTCAGGCGATCGTCTGGTCAGCTTGCGGCGCGGACGTCAACCTGCGCACCAACTCAAGCATGAGAGTGCAAACAGTTGCGAACAAAGAAGCCATGTCCTCAATCGACACCCAAGACGTCAGTGCGGGCATCATTTACCAGCTGCAATGGCGTCAGTGCACCGGCTAAGGTGTAAAGAAGTGACTATAGGGCGACACTTAGCAGGCGGCACTTGGACGCCTTGTCGCCCTGTTTTGAGAGGCTAACTGAGAGGTAAAGGCTATGAAATTGATGATAAAAAGTATTGTCGCGTGCGCATTGCTTGCCAGCATGCCAGCATGGGCCCAAGAAACCAATGGCTGTCCAGAGGGCAGCTACAAGGTCGTCATGTCCCCTGACGGAACAAGCCTGAGCATCTTGTTTGATAAATTCACCCTAGAGGGCAGCGGTACCACAGGCAGCACCATGCCAAGAAAAGTCTGCCGTATCTCTGCCCCACTCAATTTGCCGGCGAATCAATCCATCGGTGTTTACAAGGTTGACTACCGGGGTTTTGCAAAACTCGTCAAGAAACAAGAGACCGATCTTGAAGTTCAATATTTTTTAGGACCCCACAACAATGATCGTGGCCGCGTTTTCAAACGCAAAGTCAAAGGCCCCCATGAAGGTGATTATTTGTTCACCGAAACCATCGGTGCCGGGCAAATGAAACGCGTCGGCTGTGGCACCGCAGCCGTGCTCAACCTTGCCATTACACTCAGCCTCGATGGTGCCCTGCAAGCTGGCCAGGCCATGTCGACTCTGGACACCACCGATGCCGCCTCGCGTGGCGCCTTGGTCTACCATCTCGATTTAAAGAAGTGTTCTTGAAGGGGTGCGATCAAGCGCACTCAATCCATCATGGAGTGTTGGGCAGTATTTCAGTTGTAGATGAAAAAAATTATCCTACAAATTCAATAGCTGCTTAGGCAATAAATACAATGGCCAGATGCATATTTGCCATAAAAAATCCTCTTTTACGAGGATTTTTTATGATTTTCAATTAAGTCGTTGTACGGCGCATGCGTGCAACCAGCGCTTGCTGGCCTAGGCGCATACGCTCCAAGGCAATGGATATACCATCAAATTCTTTGATGCCGCTGGCGTTGACTTTGATGTCTAAGTTGCCCTTGCTGATGTTGTCTACCGATTCAGTCAAGGTTGTGAGCGGTTTGGTAACTGCCCCAGGCAAAGTAAACATTAAAAATACAGCGAGCAGCACACCCACAGCCACAGTCAGCAGAACACCTTGCAATAGCTTGTCGAAGCTGCTGTTTGCGGCATCGCTTAATGCCAGAGTTGCTTTGGTTTTTTCAGCAGACATGGCAGACACGCCTTTGATCAGCACGTCTGAGAAGCGATTTTTACCGTCTTTGATCATGTCGTTGACTTGAACTGGCGTCGGCAGGCCAGACGCACCTGGGGTAGCAGGTGCTGCTGCAGGAGTAGCCGCTGCACCAGCTTTTGCAGTTGAGGCAACTGGCTCAGGCGCGAGTGCAGAAGCAGCAGCGGTACGCACGGTAGCGAAGATCTTAAGCATTTCTGATTTATAGAATTCTGAAGCGCTGGTCCAATTAGCAATCGCGGTCAAATCTGACTTGGCAAACGCTGCACCTTTGTTAGCGCTCATGGTATTCAGCAAGTTGGTGATTTTGTCGCTGGTATCGGTCCATTCTTTGACATAGCCGTTTCTTTTTTCTTCGTTACCGACGTAAACAAAGTATTCTTTCTCATACCGGCGCACTTGTTGCGCAAGCACGGCCAATTGGCTTAACTCGGAGGAAGCCAAGGTGTTTTTGCGTGTTGCATCCACCACCTCATTCTTTGCGGTGTTTTGCGTCCACCATACCAACGCAGCCTGCGCTAAAAAGAACAAAATGATCAAGGTCAAGCCTGCGACCAGTCGTGAGCGGATGGATGTCATATAAATTTCCTAGATGTTGAAAAGGGTGGTGTTGAAGGTGGTTTAAGGTTTTAAAGCTTTGAGGGTTGCTTCTTTAACCTTGTCATAAGGTACTTCGGGTGGCAACAACTTGCCTAGGGAGACAAAAAAGTACATTTCAAAAAATTTAGGATCACGCTCAAAAGTAATGGTTTTCGTCACTAAGTCCATGGCGTCGTCCACTACAAACTCTGCACCTATGCCCATGTATTCAACCAAAACCTTGATTGCAGCTGCTTTGATTTTTTCAACAGTCATATTTGAATTAAATTAACATGGGATGGTATAAGTTTGCACACATGCGGTTACGAATTTTATAGTTTGTTAGCTGAATGTGTAGACAAACATACCTATCAATTTCCTCGAAAGCAAACTTATCCCACGTATTTGTAGTTTTTTTGTCCCAATAATTCATTGTCAACCCTGAGCAACGGGTCGGCTCGGGTCACTCACCCACTCGCTCCAACTTCCCGCAAACAAGCCCGTTGCGCCTAAGCCTGCAATCTGCATCGCCAACACATTGGGAACAGCACTGACGCCACTGCCGCAGTGGTGGACGACGGTGGACGGGTCGCGGCCAGCCAATAATTGGGTGAACTCTGCCTTGAGCACCTCGGCGGCTTTGAATTTGCCATCTGCACCTATGTTTTCGCCAAAAGGGCGGTTTAGCGCGCCGGGTATGTGACCTGCAACGGGATCTAGCGGCTCGACTTCACCGCGAAAACGCGGTGCGCCACGGGCGTCGAGTACGGTTTGAGTGGATTTATTTAAGTTATTTGCTATGGTATTTATAGCTGTTAAGGCAACTAATTCATCGGCTAGAGAGAAATTATTGCCTAAAATAGAGGATTTTTTAGATTTTGAAGTATGTTGAGTGCTCTCAGCTGTGCCCCCCGCTGCTTGCCAAGCTTGCAAGCCACCGTCTAGCACCGCCACGGCATCATGGCCCACCCATTTCAGCATCCACCACAGCCTGCCACAGTAGTTCACGCCATTGCGGTCGTAAACGACGGCTTGGTGAGCGTTGGTGAAGCCGATGCTGCCAAGCCAAGCGGCGAAGGTTTCGCGCGACGGAAGCGGGTGTCGACCGCCGGATGCGGCAGCAAGGTCGTTTTTAGAGCTGAGGTGTTTGTCTAAATTGACATAAATCGCGCCTGGAATGTGTGTTTCGTCGAACTGCTGTTGGCCAAGTTCGGGTTTCATCAGGTCAAAGGTGCAGTCGAAAATCATCAGAGATTTTTCTGAAGATGTGACTAAATTGGCGAGTTGTTCGACAGAAATGAGGGTTGAATACATAGTGAAATCCTTTCAATGCTCTTCGGCGGGGGTATTCGGCAACGCCCTAGAGCGCAAAATCGTTGCACCCACGCCGCTCAAGACGATAACGGCGATGCCCGCCCAGCCTAGCAGCGGAATATCGTCGCCAAACAGTGCCAAGCTGTAAATCGACGCGAAAACGATGCCAGAGTACTGCATCGTCGCCACGACCAGGGTCGAGCCCTTGCTGTAAGCGCGGGTCATGCACCACTGGCCAAGTGAGGCAAGGATACCAATCGGGATGAGCCACCACGCGCCGGCGGTGCTCCAGCTGGCAGCGGGTGACAAGCCTGAGAAGAGCAAACCAATGCCACCGGCAATGGCCGAGCCGAGCGCGAAGTAAAACACAGTGCGTTCCTCCGGCTCGCCGATGCGCCCCAACTGCGTCACTTGCATGTACGCCAGCGCCGCGCCCATGCCTGAGAGCAGGCCGATCACGCCAGCGAAGAGCTGGTTTTGGTCAATCGTGGGGCGCAGTGTCATCACCACGCCGGCAAAGCCGCACAGCACGGTAAAAAGTAGTGGTCCCTGAGATTTTGCATCTTTAGCCGAGCTGTAAAACATCGCTCCGCCGACGATGAAAGCCGCTATCCACACGCCGCTCATGTAATTCAGCGTCATGGCGGTGGCCAGTGGCAGGTGGGCGATGGCGTAAAACCAAGCGCCTAGGGACAACACGCCTACCAAAGCGCGCCAAGCGTGCATCATGGGCACTTTGGTCGCCAGTGTTACTCTGCGCGCCCGCATCATGAACCACATGAAGACCATGCTGATCAGGCCACGGTAGCAGACAAGCTCAAAGGTGTTGAAGTTTTCGGACGCGATTTTGACGCCAACGCCCATGGTGGCGAATAAAAACGAGGCTAAAACCATCCAGAGGGCTTGCATAGGGGTTAAAACTCTTGAAATGCTTGAAAGTAAGATAAAAATAGCTAAAAATAGACTAAATATGAGTTTATCCGGCGTATTTATTACCTAAGCAGCTATAAAAATAATAGCAATAATTAAGAAATTTTTAGGTTAGCTTATCAATTTAGCTGGTTGCATGGCACGTCGATACCACTGGTGAAACTCCTGCATGCCGTCTTCCATGGGGCTTTGGTAGGGGCCAACTTCGTTGTCGCCACGCTGAATCAAGGCTTTGCGACCCGCGTCCATGCGCAGAGCGATTTCGTCGTCTTCAATGCAGGTTTCCATGTAGGCGGCGCGTTGGGCTTCGACGAAATTGCGCTCGAACTCGGCGATTTCCTCGGGATAGAAAAACTCCACCATGTTGATGGTTTTTTGCGGCGATACGGGGTGCAGCGTCGAAACGGTGAGCACGTGCGGATACCACTCAATCATGATGTGCGGGTAATACGTCAGCCAAATTGCGCCATATTTGGGCGGTTTGCCGCCGTGGTTGTCTTTTTGGTGCTGCAACAGCGCGGTTTGCCAGCGCTCGTAAATCGCGCTGCCCGCGTGGCCTAAGCGGTTCGCCACGCCCACGGTTTGCACCGAGTAATCGGGCTTGAATTCCCACTGCAAGTCACCCGTGGTCACAAAGTTGCCCAAACCGGGGTGGAAGGGGCCGACGTGGTAGTCCTCTAAATACACTTCTACAAAGGTTTTCCAGTTGTAGTTGCACTCGTGCATCTCAACGTGGTCGAATTTGTAGCCTGAGAAATCTAAATCCGCGCGGGGGCCTAGTTGTGCCATGTCGGCGGCGACGTTTCTGCCGTTGTCCTCAAAGAGCAAGCCATTCCATTCTTGCAGCTTGTAGTTGTGCAGGTGTAAAGCGGGGTCGCAGGCGAAGTGCGGTGCGGCAATGAGTTGACCCATAGGTTTCCCCATATTCTGGCCACTAATGTCGTACGTCCAGTTGTGAAGTGGGCAGACCAAGTTGCCCAAACCACCTGTATCGTTGGCAGCAATACAGCCTTTGCCCTGCAAAATCAAGGCTTGGCGATGGCGGCAGACGTTGGAGACCAGCTCGATGCCGGCTTTGCCATGAATCAGCGCACGGCCAGCGTTTTCTTGTGGCAGGGTGTAAAAATCACCCGGGCTAGGAGCGGCTAGCCGGTGGCCAACGTAGCGAGGACCGTTTTGAAACAGGGTTTGCTGCTCTAGTTTGAAAAGCGCTTCGTCAAAATAGCTGCTAACAGATAATTGGGAAAGTTGAGATTGTTGAGAGGATTGAGATTGAGGAGACGGCTGTTGCGGCAAAGTGAGGTCAGACATGCTCCAATTTTAACCCGCATGCTGACTAAACAAGTTGACTTTTGCGTAGACGTTCAAGACTGTTAGAGAGGTGCAAGCGCATTGCGGCTCTGGCAGCGTCGATGTTTTGTGTTCGAATGGCAGCTAGTATGTTTTGATGTTCACTGTTCACGCGCCTAAGGTAACTTGCCTTGTCAACTTTGGCGCGTTCTGAGGTGTTGACGCGGGTGCGGGGGATGATGTTTTCACCCAAATAGGTCATCAATTCAGCAAAATGGCGGTTACCCGTGGCTTTGGCGATTTCGAGGTGAAATTGAAAATCGCTGGGTACAGCATCGGACTCGCCTTGCAGCGAAGTCTCAAAGCTGTCAAGTGCTTGCTGCATGGCGTCTAAGTTCGCAGACGTGCGACGCATGGCAGCTAAACCCGCAGTCTCGGTTTCTAAGCTGATGCGGAGTTCCAAGACGGAGATCACATCGTTAACTGTCGCAAAATCTACTGGGCTGATTTGGAAAGTTTTAGAGTCAATCTGCTCTAGCGCAAACGTGCCAATACCGTGTCGCGTGGCGACCAAGTTGGAAGCTTGCAGTTTTGAAATAGCTTCACGCACAACTGTGCGGCTCACGTCAAATCGCGCCATGATGGCTGCTTCGGTGGGCAATTTGTCGCCCGGTTTGATGTCGCCCGCACGAATGCTGGAGGCCAAAGCGTCAACAATTTCAGTCACCAAACCGCGTGGTCGGCGTGTCAAGGTAAATTCAGGATTCATGGCTGGGAGAAATAAGGAAAATAAGGATTGACAGTTGGCGAATGATGTTTAGAATTTCTAGTTGTCAGACAACTCACGACTAACAACTTTAATGAAGTTGACTTTAACAACTTTTTTAAAAATGTCCAGTAAATAACAAAATTTCGCTACATGACCATACGTTCTCACAACCGCATTTTGTTAACTGGTGCCGCCGGTGGCTTGGGTCAAGCACTGCGGCCACGTCTCAAAGCCAATTGCACCGTGCTGCGCTGCGCAGACCGTGTTGCTTTAGATTCGGCTGGCGAGCAGGAAGAATTTGTTTTAGCCGAGTTGGCTGACGCCAACGCAGTCATGGCGATGATGCAGGGTGTAGATGCCGTCGTGCATTTGGGCGGCGTATCCACAGAAGCGGCATTTGAACCCATATTGCAAGCCAACATCCTTGGTATGTACAACTTGTACGAAGCTGCGCGCAAACAGGGCGTACAACGCATCATTTTCGCAAGCTCAAACCATGTGACGGGCTATTACAAGCAGTCTGAAACCATCAGCGCCGCGCATCCACCACGGCCAGATGGTTTGTATGGCGTCAGCAAAGCTTTTGGCGAAGATTTGTCGCGCATGTATTTTGACCGTTATGGCATTGAAACAGCTTGCGTACGCATTGGCTCGTCATTTCCAGAACCCAAAGATCGCCGCATGCTGGCATCATGGCTGAGCTATGACGATTTACACCGCTTGGTCACTGCGTGTCTAACAACACCAGTGTTGGGGCACAGTATTATTTTTGGCATGTCGAACAATGCAGTGACTTGGTGGGACAACGCGCATGCCAAACACATCGGATTCATACCTAAAGACAGCTCGGATGCGTTTCGGGATGCGGTGTTTGCGAATACACCAGCGCCAGATTTGACCGACCCAGCTGTGCAATTTCAGGGTGGTGGTTTTGTGAAGTTGGGGCCTTTTTAGGATTTTGGTTCTGTCCAGCCTTTTCGTGCTTATTCTTGCTTTCTCTTGCTTTCTCTTGCTTTCTCTTACTTTTTTACTTACTCAACTTTGAAGGAGATTTTCATGGCTATTAACAAAAAATGGGTTCAAAATTTGACTGTTGCAGCGGCGGCGTTGTTGGCAGCTTCGTATGGCCAAGCGGTCGAATTCAAATCTGCCGATACACATAATGCGGACGATTACCCCACTGTTGTCGCTGTCAAACATATGAGCGAATTGCTATCCAAAGCGAGTGGTGGTAAGCACACCATCAAAGTGTTCAATAAGCAAGCTCTAGGTACTGAAAAAGAAACGATTGACCAAGTGAAAATTGGCGCGCTCGATTTCACCCGTGTCAACGTTGGGCCGATGAACAATATTTGTACCAAAACGCAGGTGCCAACTATGCCGTTTTTGTTCCGTTCTGTGGAGCACATGCGCAAGAGTTTGGATGGGCCGGTAGGTGATGAGATTTTGAAAGACTGCGAGCAACATGGCTTCATCGGCTTGGCTTTTTATGACAGCGGTGCGCGCTCAATTTATGCCAAAAAACCCATTAAAACAGTGGCTGATGTGAAGGGTATGAAAATTCGCGTGCAGCAATCTGATTTGTGGGTGTCGTTATTGACCGCTATGGGCGCGAACGCGACGCCTATGCCGTATGGCGAGGTGTATACCGCGCTGAAAACGGGCATCATCGACGCGGCAGAAAACAACATTCCGTCGTTTGACACAGCCAAACATGCAGAAGCGGTGAAGTTTTACAGCCGCACTGAGCACTCTATGGCGCCCGAAATTTTGGTGATGAGCAAAATCAGCTACGACAAATTGCCCAAGGCTGAGCAAGACATGGTGCGCAAAGCGGCGAAAGACTCAGTGGCCTTTCAACGCCAAAAGTGGGATGAGCAAGAGGCTAAGTCTTTAGCAAAAGTAAAAGCCGAAGGCGCGCAATTTAGTGATGTTGACAAAGCATCGTTTCAAGCGGTGATGGGACCAGTCTATGAAAAATTCATGACGACGCCTGACCTCAAGCGCTTGGTTAAAACTGTGCAGGACACCAAGTAATGCCATCAAAGGCGTTGGTATATACAAACAAATACTCGCGCCTGTTTGCAAGCTACACACACTTTTGTACCCAGCTCTCCAAGTACAGCTTGATGCTGGCAGTTGTGCTGTTGCTGGCAGTCATTGTCAGCGTGCAGTGGCAAGTCATAGGCCGCTACGTGTTCAACAGCTCGCCCACTTGGGCGGAGGCGTTGGCCATGCTGCTGGTGATGTATGTCACCGCACTTGGTGTGGCTGTGGGTGTGCGTGATGCGGGGCACATCGGCTTGGAGTCGATTGTGTCATTGCTGCCGGAATCTTGGCGTTTGAAGCTGGAAATTATCATTCACATGTGTGTGGCAACTTTTGGCGTGTTGATGGCCTACAGTGGTTGGGTCTGGGCGACGTTGAAGTGGAATGAGAAAAAACCAATGTTGAGCGTGCCCGAATCGGTTGACTATATTCCCTTGGTCATCGCCGGCGTACTTATTGTGCTGTTTTCGGCTGAGCACATCATTGCATTGATTCGCGGAGAAGATGTGGTGCCAGCATGGAATTGATTTTATTAAGCGTCACGTTCACACTGTTTTTGTTGATAGGCGTACCTGTTGCGTTTGCGATTGGCTTGTCTTCCATTGCCACTATTTTGTATGCAGGGCTGCCGATTTTGGTGGTGTTTCAAAAGATGGTGGGCGGCATGCAGGTGTTTTCGTTTCTTGCCATACCGTTTTTTATTTTCGCTGGTGAGTTGATGCTTTACGGCGGCATTGCCGACCGCATTGTGCGTTTTGCCAACAGCTTGGTGGGGCACGTACGCGGTGGTTTGGGCATGAGCAACGTAGTCGGTTGCACCTTGTTTGGCGGCGTTGCAGGCTCGCCTTTGGCCGATGTCTCTGCTATGGGCTCGGTGATGATTCCGTTGATGAAAAAAGAAGGCTATGACGCAGACTACGCTGTCAATGTCACCACGCATGCTTCGTTGGTGGGTGCACTGATGCCGACATCTCATAACATCATTATTTTGGTGCTGTCGATGGCGGGCATCGCCTCGGTCAGTGTATTTGGCATGATTTTGGCTTGTTTGATACCAGCCTTATTGTTGACGATCAGTAATTTAACTGCGGCTTACTTGGTGGCTGTGAAACGGGGCTATCCAACGCGGGGCGATTTCGCTGGCTGGGGCGAGGTAGCCAGATCTTTCGCCGCAGCCATGCCAGGGTTGATGATCATTGTCATTATTTTGACAGGCATTTTGTCTGGCGTATTTACAGCGACGGAATCAGCCGCGACAGCGGTGTTATGGGCATTGGTCGTTACGGGGTTTGTTTACCGCAGTTTAAGCTTCAAGCATTTCCTAAAAGCTTGCGCCAAAGCCTGCAAAACCACAGGTGTCGTGTTATTGCTGATCGGTATATCGGCAGCGTTTGGTTACTTTATTGCGCTGTACGAGGTGCCGCAATTGACAGGTGATTGGATGAAATCTTTAACGAATTCACCGTGGTTGATCTTTTTGATGGTCAATGTGCTGCTTTTCATTCTTGGTACGTTTTTGGACATGGCCGCGACGATTTTGATTTGTACGCCTATTTTCCTGCCCATTTGCATGCAATTTGGCATGAATCCAATGACTTTTGGCGTCATGATGTTGATTAACTGTGCACTGGGCTTGAATACGCCGCCGGTGGGCACGACGCAATTTGTGGGCTGTGCTATTGGCGGCATATCGGTGGGGCAGGTGATGCGCACTATTTGGCCGTTTTACGGGGCATTGATTGCTACTTTGTTTTTGGTAACCTATGTGCCTGCTTTTTCACTCTGGTTGCCCAGTTTGATGGCGAAATAAGTACTTGCAGCCGCGAATTGGCGTCAAAACCATCGGATAGGCGGGTATCACTTAAAATGTGAAGTTACGGTTTATTTAAGCCTTACTTTTACAATTTGAACCTTACTTTCTACTCATAGCCATGGCGACCAAATCATCTTTGCCTCAAACTGGAGCAAAAGCAGCCAAAACGAGTGCGCCTGCTAGCTACGAGGCAGCACTGGCGGAGCTCGAAGAGTTAGTTGCGCAGCTTGAATCGGGGCAATTGCCGTTGGATCAACTGATGGCAGGCTATGCACGCGGGGCTGAACTCCTCAAATTTTGCCGCAACAAATTAGACGCGATTGATCAACAAATCAGCGTGATTGACGGCGACCAGCTCAAGCCGTGGGTGCAGGAGTGAGCACGCTGGGCATATCGTTTGAGGCGTGGATGTCGCTTCAGTTGGCAACTGTTGAGCAAGCTTTGTCGGATTGGGTTGCGCCAGTTGCGTCAAATCAAGCGAATCTCCTGCCGTCTCGGGTGCAAGATTTAACAAACGAATTAGCGCCTGTTTTAAGCCAAGCTATGCGTTACTCGGTGTTAGACGGTGGAAAACGGTTGCGACCCCTGCTGGTTTTAGCTGCGGCTGAATCGGTCAATATCTCTTTCGAAGTTATTGAAAAAACTAACCAAGCAGCATTACGAGCAGCTTGTGCAGTAGAACTTATCCACGCTTATTCATTGGTGCACGACGATATGCCTTGCATGGACAATGATGTTTTACGGCGTGGCAAACCCACGGTGCATGTTAAATTCGGCGAAGCACAAGCGCTCTTAGCTGGAGATGCACTCCAAGCTTTGGCTTTTGAGTTACTAACACCACCCACTGATATTGTTGATGCTTCACTGCAAGCAACGCTGTGTCGGCAGTTAGCGTTTGCGGCTGGCTGTCATGGGATGGCCGGTGGACAAGCGA
Source organism: Polaromonas sp. (assembly GCA_031390045.1). GTDB lineage: Bacteria > Pseudomonadota > Gammaproteobacteria > Burkholderiales > Burkholderiaceae_C > Aalborgiella. The sequence goes on along the minus strand of JANMTB010000011.1, from coordinate 3,770 downwards.
TTGACTTATCCAGTGTCGGTAAATTGCTGAAATTAGATGAATTGCACACCATGCACCGCCTCAAAACTGGCGCTTTGTTACAAGCCAGTGTGATGATGGGCGCAGCTTGCGGAGCCGCATCAGTATCTGCTTTGACGGGTTTGCAGCAATATGGTGCAGCCATTGGCTTGGCTTTTCAAGTGGTAGACGATATTTTGGATGTTACCGCCGATACTGCGACCTTGGGCAAAACGGCTGGCAAAGACGCTGATCAGCAAAAGCCAACTTTTGTATCGCTGCTAGGTTTGGAAAAATCTATCGAATATGCAGATAAGCTGCTGAAACAAGCTTTGGATGCATTGAAAAGTACCGGTTTGCAAAATACCCTCGCTTTGCAATCTTTGGCGTATATGGTTGTGAATAGAACAACTTAATGTGACTTTTAATTCTTACTAATTTATACTCAATATATGACTGTAGCCGGCGTATTTATTGCCTAAGCTGCTATTATAATTATAGCAAATGATATTTCCATTGCCTACTTCTCACCCGCTGTTGGAGACGATTAACGATCCCTCCGATCTGCGTACATTGACACGAGATCAGCTGAAGACGGTCGCTGGCGAGTTACGTGCTTACTTGCTCGACAGTGTTTCTAAAACCGGTGGTCATCTCAGCTCAAATCTAGGAACCGTCGAGTTAACAATTGCCTTGCATTACGTTTTTAATACCCCTGAAGACCGCTTGGTGTGGGATGTCGGGCATCAAACCTATCCGCACAAAATCTTGACGGGTCGGCGTGACCGTATGGAAACCCTGCGACTATTGGGTGGTTTGTCTGGTTTCCCGCAGCGTACCGAGAGCGAGTTTGATGCTTTTGGCACAGCGCACTCTAGCACCAGTATATCGGCAGCTTTGGGCATGGCGTTGGCGGCAAAAATCAAAGGCGAACAGCGCCACTCTGTCGCCATCATCGGCGATGGCGCGATGACGGCTGGCATGGCATTTGAAGCCTTGAACAATGCTGGCGTGGCCGATTGCAACTTGCTCGTCATCTTGAATGACAACGACATGAGCATCAGTCCGCCTGTGGGTGCACTGAACCGGTATTTGGCTCAACTGATGAGCGGCAGATTTTATGCAACCGCGAAAAATGCAGGCAAGTCGGTTTTGAAAGTTGCACCACCTTTGTTTGAGTTGGCAAAACGCCTGGAAGAACACGCAAAAGGTATGGTCGTGCCCGCGACATTATTTGAAAAATTTGGCTTCAATTACATAGGCCCGATTGATGGTCATGATTTAGAGTCGCTCATTCCAACTTTAGAAAATATCAAACATCTGACAGGCCCACAGTTTTTGCACGTGGTCACCAAAAAAGGTCAAGGCTACGAGTTGGCTGAAGCGGACCCGGTGGCCTACCACGGCCCCGGCAAGTTTGACCCCAGCATTGGTTTGCAAAAAGCCACAACACCAGCGAAAACCACGTTTACCCAAGTCTTTGGCCAGTGGTTGTGCGACATGGCTGCGAAAGACGAGCGTTTAATTGGCATCACGCCAGCCATGCGCGAAGGCTCGGGTATGGTTGAATTTGAAAGGCGCTTTCCAGCGCGTTATTTTGATGTGGGTATTGCTGAGCAACACGCTGTCACCTTTGCGGCGGGCTTGGCTTGTGAGGGTTTAAAACCCGTCGTAGCCATTTACTCAACCTTTTTACAGCGTGGTTATGACCAACTCATTCACGACGTCGCGTTACAAAACTTGCCTGTTGTATTTGCGCTTGACCGCGCAGGCTTGGTGGGCGCAGATGGTGCGACGCATGCAGGTGCTTACGACATCCCGTTTTTACGCTGCATACCTAACATGAGCATTGCTTGTCCAGCTGATGAGAACGAATGCCGCCAGCTACTAACCACTGCTTTTGAGCAAGATCACCCCGTTGCAGTGCGTTATCCGCGTGGTGCAGGTACGGGTGTTGCAATTGAATCGGCTTTGACGGCATTGCCGTTTGCAAAAGCTGAAATTCGTCGAATGTCATCAAAGAAGAACAAAAGAATTGCCATTTTGGCGTTTGGTACTTTGCTGCATCCAGCACTCGTTGTAGCTGAAAAGCTGGATGCCACTGTCGTGAACATGCGTTGGGCGAAGCCTATGGATGTTGAAACTTTGAAGAAAATCGCTTCGACGCATGACGTACTGGTCACAGTTGAAGAAGGCGCCATCATGGGCGGCGCAGGCAGCGCTGTGGGTGAAGCTTTGCAAAGTATGGGGTTATTGAAGCCTTTGCTGCAGCTTGGGTTGCCTGATGTTTTCATTGAGCATGGTGACCCAGCAAAATTACTAGCGATGCAAGGCTTAGATGCCGTTGGTATCGAAGCGTCTATCGCAGCCTTCTCCAAATAATTTTAAATAACTTTCACAGTTCGAGGGAAAACCCGCTCCAAAAAGCGGTGTAGGCTTCTTACAATCGTAGCAGACTACTATTGGTCTTCGTGCGCCCATAAGAGTACGAATTACTTAACTTAACCTCTCGGAGTGAATCACATGGATCGTCGTTCCCTAATTAAAAACGCTGGTATGGCTGGCGTACTGGCTGCGGGTGTTGCGCCTGCCGTTGTTAATGCCCAAGCAGCAGTGCGCTGGCGCCTGTCATCAAGCTTTCCTAAAGCACTAGACACTATTTTTGGTGCTGCAGAAACTTTTTCCAAACAAGTAAAAGCGATGTCTGGCGGCAAGTTTGAAATTTCTGTGCATGCCGGCGGCGAGATCACACCGCCATTTGGCGTGGTAGATGCTGTGCAGCAAGGCTCCGTCGAAATGGCGCACACAGCACCTTATTACTTCTTCGGTAAAAACGAAGCGTTTGCGCTGGGTTGCGCCATTCCATTCGGTTTGAACAGCCGTCAAATGACAGCTTGGATGTACGAAGGCAATGGCTTGAAGCTGATGCGCGAGTTTTACGCCAAATACGACATTATCAATTTTCCAGGCGGCAACACGGGCGCACAAATGGGTGGTTGGTATCGTAAAGAAATCAAATCTGCAGCTGACCTGAAGGGCATGAAAATGCGAATCGGCGGTTTTGCTGGCCGCGTTTTTGAACGTATGGGCGGTGTTCCTGCAAATATTCCTGGTGGCGAAATATACACGGCTTTAGAAAAAGGCACGATTGATGCGGCTGAGTGGGTCGGTCCGTATGATGATCAAAAATTAGGGTTCAACAAAGTTGCACCAAATTACTACTATCCAGGCTGGTGGGAAGGTGGTCCTCAGCTCGATTTCTTTATCAACCAGAAAGCGTTTAACGCATTGTCAGCTGAGAATAAAGCGATTATTGAAGCCGCTGCTTCTTACGCTCACGTTGACATGCAAGCCAAGTACGATGCAAAAAATCCTGCTGCTTTGAAACAACTGGTTGGTGCGGGCACCAAGCTACATCGCTTCCCTAAAGATGTGATGGAGTTGGCTTTCAAAGAGTCAATGGCGCTGTATGCTGAGTTGTCAGACAAGAATCCAGATTGGAAAAAAATCTACGCCGATTATTCAAAATTCCGTGCTGATTCAAATTTATGGTTTAGATTCGCTGAAGCTAGCTTCGACGACTTTATGCAAGCACAAAAACTGTAAAAAATTAAATACCACCTTGCATTAAGGTGGTATTTGGTTGGCAATAAAAAAGCCCCGATTTCGGGGCTTTTTATTGCCAACTTTAGCTACTTTCTGCGTTGTTTTATCTCAGACTGAGCTTGCTGCTGATGCTTTCAAATTGTTTCAATACGTCAGGCGTTGAAGCA
>JANMTB010000221.1:0-7932 GCA_031390045.1 Polaromonas sp. | reverse complement strand
CCAGTCGGCTACTTGGCGTCGCTGAAAAACCTGCTGGAAAAGCGTGGCGAAAACTTTGATGCCTACATGGCCCAGCCCGGTCTGGAGCAGCACCACTTCATCGGCAAAGACATCGTGACTTTCCACACGCTGTTTTGGCCCGCGATGCTCAAGTTCAGTGGCCGTAAAACGCCAGACAAAATTCATGTCCACGGCTTTTTAACTGTGAACAACGGTGAAAAAATGAGTAAAAGCCGTGGCACAGGGCTGGATCCGCTCAAATATTTGAGTTTGGGGATGAATCCTGAGTGGCTGCGCTACTACTTGGCGGCTAAGTTGAACGCTAAAAACGAAGATATTGACTTCAATGCTGAAGATTTCATGCTTCGCGTGAATTCGGACTTGATTGGCAAGTATGTGAATATTGCAAGCAGAGCTGCAAATTTCTTGATACAGCACTTCGATGGCAAATTTTCACCAAATGACGGTGAGCTTGCAGCAGAAGATGTTCACATCTTTGGGCTACTTGATATAGAGAGGAACGTCAAAAATGCTTATGAAGAGCGTGATTTTGGAAAAGCTATGCGGCTCTGCATGGGCTATGCAGATCAGCTAAATCAGTATTTTGACGCAAATAAACCTTGGGCGCTGGCAAAAAATGAGACTACGCTTCCTGAGGTGCAATTGATTGCCAGCAGAAGCCTGTTTGGGTTTTACAACTTATCTATATTGCTGAAACCAGTTTTACCGGGTCTGGTGGCAAAAGTTGAAGAGTTCTTCGGGACGCCAAATTTAGCTTGGGATGATTTAGGTACTCAACCAAACGCACCAGTTTATCGTGCAAGAATCAAAAAATTCTCGCACCTCATGCAACGCGTCACGACAGAACAACTAGACGCTCTTTTTGAGGTGACAAATATGCCTCTAGCCGGCGTATTACCTGCCTCAACAGCTATTAAATCGATAGTAAAAAATGCTCCCAAAGCAGCTGAAGAAGCCTCATCCGAGATCATCACCATCGACGATTTCGCCAAAATCGACCTGCGTATCGCCAAAATCGTCAACTGCGAAGTGGTCGAAGGCAGCACCAAGCTGCTGCGGCTGACATTGGATGTGGGCGAGGTGGATGATGTGGGGGTGGCTAAGACGCGCAATGTCTTTAGTGGCATCGCTAGTAGTTATAAGCCTGCAGACTTGATCGGCAAGCACACGGTGATGGTCGCCAACCTGGCACCACGTAAGATGAAGTTTGGCATGTCTGAAGGCATGGTCTTAGCTGCCAGCGCGGCGGATGAAAAAGCGCAACCGGGTATTTATATTTTGGAGCCTATGGTTGGTTCTTTGCCTGGGATGAGAGTCAAATAAGAGTGAAGTAAGTACTAACTTTTAACCAAAATTTAGAACAGTTCGAGCAGTCGAAATAAAGCACACAGATGATTCATTTTGACTTCCACCCCAAGCTGGTTGACACCCTAAAAAGCTACGACAAAGAGCAGTTTTGGCGAGACGTCACCGCTGGTATCACGGTCGGCGTGGTGGCGCTGCCGCTGTCTATGGCGTTTGCTATTGCCAGTGGTTTGAAGCCTGAAGCGGGCATTTTTACCGCCATCATTGCAGGCATGATCATTTCAGCGTTGGGCGGCAGCAGGGTTCAAATTGGTGGACCTGCGGGCGCGTTCATCGTGATTGTTTATGGCATGGTGGATCGCTTTGGCGTCGCGAACTTGATCATCGCCACCGCCATGTCTGGCATGCTGTTGTTTGCCATGGGCGTGTTCAAACTGGGCAGTTTGATTCGGTTTATTCCCATTTCGGTGGTGATCGGCTTTACCAACGGCATTGCGGTGCTGGTGGGGCTGTCGCAAATCAAAGACTTTTTGGGCTTGAAAGTGGGCAACATGCCAGCTGATTTTTTTGGCATCATTCGCACTGTTTACAATAATTTATTCAGTTGGAGCCCGCAAACGGTGCTGGTTTCCGTGGGCTCTTTAGCTATCATCATTCTGTGGCAATTTGGCTTGACCAAATGGTTAAAAAAACCAAACCAAATCGACCAACCAAACACTGAATTGCATGGCAAATTGAGCAACAAACTCACCTCGATCGCGGTTATTTTGCCAGGTGCCATCGTGGCGCTGGTGCTGGCAACGTTAGCCGTTAGCTTGGCTGGCTTGGAAGTGGAGACGATTGGTAGCAGATTTGGCGGCATTCCCGCGACTTTGCCTGCCTTTGTGTGGCCAGATTTTAGCTGGCAATCTGCACGGTTTTTGTTAATTCCGACTCTCACCTTGACCATGCTCGGCGCGATTGAATCCTTGCTGTGTGCCCGCGTGGCAGATGGTTTGATTGGGGACCGTCACAACCCCAACCAAGAGCTGATGGCGCAGGGCATTGCCAATTTTGTGACGCCGTTTTTCGGTGGCATGCCCGCCACTGGCACCGTGGCACGCACCATGACCAACATCAAAAGTGGCGCTACGAGCCCCGTAGCGGGCATGGTGCATGCGTTGGTCTTGCTCATCATCGTGTTGGTGGCAGCGCCGTTGGCTAATCACGTGCCGCTGGCCACGCTGTCAGCCATTTTGATATTTGTAGCGTGGAACATGGGCGAATGGCGCGAGTTTTTGCACTTGCGTCAAATGCGTAAATCTTATGGCGTCACCTTGTTAGCTGTGTTCTTGTTAACGGTGATTTTTGACTTGACGGTTGCGGTCGAAGTTGGATTAATCGCCGCTTGCTTAACCTTTATTTACCGTATCTCCAGCTTGTCGCGCTACGAGCTGGTGAGCGCAGAAGCGCAGCCCTTGCTCGCAGGTTTGCAAGGCCAAGTGGACGCATATCGGCTCTATGGCGCTTTGTTTTTTGGTGCTGTGAAGCTGCTTGAAGACATTGAAACCAAACTGCCCACGCGCACCTTGGTGTTAGACCTGAAAAACGTGATTTACCTCGACCCTACAGGTGTTGACGCCCTCAGCAGCTTGGTGCGTAAATGCCGTAAAGAGCAAGTGCGGCTGATCATTTGCGGCTTGGCGTATCAGCCTTTGGACATGGCCCAGCGTGATGGCTTTCTCGATGAGATTCAAGCTTCAGACGTTTGTACCACATTGGCGGCAGGCATATCAGCGGCGACCGAACCGTCAAGATCAGAAGCTTAATTTAAACCTTCATCCGGTCCTCAATTTGGCCCATTTGGGTTGAGCGCCGGGTCCACCGCCGACCCGGTTGAAATCACCTTCAAATCCGGGTTGAACACGACGGTGAAGATTTTGGTATCCGTCACGTTCGGGCCATCCATGTAGCGCCAGTCGTAATGCCACTGCATTTTTAACTCATACGGGGTGATTTTCATCGGCTTGCCGAGCATTTTCCGCACATCTTCCATCATCATGCCGGGGGTGATTTTGGCGAAATTTTGCGGCGTCAGCACCTGGCGCAGGGCGCTCATTTTGCCATCTGTACCAATCGTGATCATGTAGTTTTGCGTGCCAGCAGGCTGGCGGTTGTATTCCAAAATCTTCGCGCCGTTCTCACCGTCCCAAATTTTTTCTGGCTCACCAAATTTGATACGCACATCGCCCTCGGTCGATACACCTTCTTCAAGCTGGGCGATCCGCTGGTTGTCGCAACCTGGCAAAAAAGCTGCAAAACTCGCCAAAAGTGCGAAAAATGTCAATTTACGAATTTTGCTTAAAAAAGAAACAGAATATTGGTTAAAAGCGAACACGTTCGACACCCCGTAAAATGGTTGTAATTCAGCGATTCTAGTGAATTTGAACTGAACCCCGTTTTAGAGCCGTTTTTAAAGAATATTTAAGATTAATTTATGTCTATAGCCACCAAGATTTTCCGCCGCCCCGATTACCAGTCAGACATCACTTTGTTCATCGACCAGCTCAAAGCCGCCAAGCCAACGCTGGAAGCTGAACAACGCGAAGGCCGTGCTTTGTTGTGGGATAAAAATATTGATCGCAACGCGCAAGCGGATATCAGCGAAGGCAATGTGGCGCAAACAGCTTACGTTTACCAGACCAAAATTTAAGTTGTCATGACGGAGCAAAGTAGCTTCCTGCCTGAAATTTTGGTGATGCCGCAGGTCATCGACCAAGTAGCGCTTGCAAGGCTGTACGGTGAGCCACTGTTCAATCTGCCGAACGATTTGTACATTCCCCCCGACGCTTTGGAGGTCTTTTTAGAAGCTTTTGAAGGCCCGCTGGACTTGCTGCTGTACTTGATTCGCAAGCAAAACTTCAACATTTTGGACATTCCCATGGCGCCCCTGACGCGTCAGTATCTGAGCTATGTCGAAGAAATCAAGAAACACAACCTCGAATTAGCCGCCGAATACCTGCTCATGGCTGCGATGCTGATTGAAATCAAGTCCCGCATGCTGCTGCCACCCAAACGCACGGCTGAGGGCGTGGAGCCGGAAGACCCGCGCGCCGAACTGGTGCGCCGTTTGATGGAATACGAGCAAATGAAGCTGGCGTCCATCAAAATCAACAACCTGCCGCAAATGGGCCGAGATGTGCTCAAAGCGCAGGTGTACATTGAGCAATCGCTGAAGCCGCGTTTCCCTGATGTGGACATGACTGATTTGCAAAGCGCTTGGCAAGATATTTTGAAACGTGCTAAATTGATCCAACATCACACCATTTCAAAAGAAGAGTTGTCCGTGCGCGAATACATGAGCATTATTTTGCGCCGCATGCAAGGCAAAAAGTTTTTAGAATTTGAGCGACTGTTTGACCCCGCCAAAGGCATTCCCGTTTTGGTCGTCACCTTTGTGGCGATGCTGGAGCTGGCCAAAGAAGGCTTGATTAACTTTGTGCAGGCTGAATCCTATGCGCCTATCTATGTGACTTTGACCTACACACCAACATAATTCATGACCCAACAATTCGACGTCATCATCATCGGCAGCGGCTTGGCAGGCTTGTCCGCTGCGATGCATTTAGCACCCACGCATCGCGTTGCGGTCATCACCAAAAACGTGCTGGGCGATGGCTCTAGCGCTTGGGCGCAAGGCGGCATTGCTGCGGTGATGGGAGAGGGCGATACGTTTGAATCGCACATTGAAGACACACTAGTTGCAGGCGCTGGGCTGTGCGATTTAGCCGCCACGCAGCTCACCATTGAAGGTGCGCCAGACGCTGTGCGCTGGCTAGAATCGCAAGGCGTTGTGTTTACCCAAGAAGAGGGACACAACCATTTGACGCGTGAGGGCGGCCACTCAGAGCGGCGTATCGTGCACGTGACCGACGCTACCGGGGCAGCTGTGCAAAAAGTCTTGGTCAAGCGCGTGAAAGCGACACCCAACATCACCGTGTTTGAGCAACACATGTTGGTTGATTTGATCACCAGCAAAGGCGACAAAACCGTACAGAAACGCTGCCTAGGCGCTTACGTGTTAGACCAAATCAAAGACGAAATCGTTACCTTCTCAGCCCCGCACACCATTTTGGCTACGGGCGGGGCAGGCAAGGTCTATTTGTACACCACCAACCCCGATACCGCCACGGGTGATGGCATCGCAGCCGCTTGGCGCGCAGGCTGCCGCGTGGCGAACATGGAGTTCATCCAGTTCCACCCGACCTGCCTGTACCATCCACACGCTAAGAGCTATTTGATTACGGAAGCCGTGCGCGGCGAGGGTGGGCGCTTACTTCTGCCCGCATCGGCTGGCGCTGAATTTACAGGTAAGCGCTTCATGCCTGACCATGACCCGCGCCTAGAGCTCGCCCCGCGCGACGTGGTCGCCCGCGCGATTGACTTTGAGATGAAAAAGCACGGCGTTGACTACGTGTTGCTCGATATTTCGCACAAATCCCCCGAGTTTCTGGCAGAACATTTCCCCAATATCCAAGCCAAATGCTTGGAACTGGGCATAGACATCACCAAAGAACCCATCCCCGTCGTGCCCGCAGCCCACTACACTTGCGGCGGCGTGATGACCGATTTGCAAGGCCACACCGACGTGGCCGGCCTGTTCGCCATTGGCGAGACCACGTATACCGGCCTGCATGGCGCGAACCGTTTAGCGAGCAATTCGCTGGTCGAATGCATGGTTTTCGCCAAATCAGCCGCCAGTGCGATCAAGCTGGACGTCAAACCCGCGCCTGGCCAGCTGACCGCGTGGGACGACAGCCGTGTGACCGATGCCGACGAACTCGTCGTTATCTCCCACAACTGGGCCGAGTTGCGCCGCTTTATGTGGGACTACGTCGGCATCGTCCGCACCAACAAACGCCTAGAGCGCGCTGCCCACCGCATCAAGCTGCTGAAAGACGAAATTCAAGAGTTCTACGCCGCTTTCCACGTGACACGCGACTTGCTGGAGCTGCGTAACTTGGTCGAAGTGGCAGATTTGATCGTCCAATCCGCCCTAAGACGCAAAGAAAGCCGAGGTTTGCATTTCAGCCGCGATTACCCGGAGATGATGGCGGAAGCGAAGCCGACGATTCTGGAGTCAAGGGAAAAAGAGTTACACTAATAATGCTCCGGGGTGCGCTCGATCATGGTGATTGGGTGCTGAGATGGCTTTAACCAAACCCGTGAACTTGAATCGGTTAGTACCGACGTAAGAAGAGCTGACAACATCAATCTGTCGCAAAATAAGCTGTAAATAGCAGCAAGTTTTGCGGTTCACACAGATGGTTTTGGCCACACCTTTCGGAGCATTTGTGCCACGGCACGCACTGCATTACTGAAAAGGATGGCTTCATGAACGCTCCCGATAAACTTGCTACGCTGCTCGCCCTCACGCGCGAGCCCTTCCCCTCATCCACCAAAATCCATATCGCTGGCGAGCTGCACAAAGAGCTTCGTGTACCCATGCGCGAGGTGCTGCTGACCAACGGTGAGCGCGTTTCGCTGTACGACACATCAGGCCCCTATACCGATCCTGCCGCATCGATTGATGTGCGCAAAGGCCTACCAGACGTGCGCGGCGGGTGGATTAACGCTAGAGCCGACACCGAACAATACGACGGCCGAATCCGTCAAGCCATTGACGATGGCCTGCGCCGTGCATTAGACGCGAACGACCCCGAAGCGGCGCGTATTGAATCCTTGCGCCGCGAAGCTGCTGCCTTGCAGCGTCCGCCCCGCCGCGCCAAGAGTGGCATGAACGTGAGCCAAATGCATTACGCCAAGCGCGGCATCATCACACCCGAGATGGAATATGTTGCGATTCGCGAAAATGCCAATGCCGCTTGGGCGACTGAGTATTTGGGCGATACCGAGAAAAACAACCGCCTGCGCGGTAACCCGATGGGTGCGATTCTCCCAACCATCATGACGCCCGAATTTGTGCGCTCTGAGATTGCCCGTGGCCGCGCCATCATTCCCGCCAACATCAACCACACCGAACTCGAGCCGCAGGCGATTGGGCGCAATTTCCGCGTCAAAATCAACGCCAACATTGGCAACTCTGCCGTCACCTCCAGCATCGAAGAAGAAGTCGAAAAGTTAGTCTGGGCGATTCGCTGGGGCGCAGACAATGTCATGGATTTGTCCACGGGCAAAAACATCCACACCACCCGCGACTGGATCGTGCGCAACTCGCCCGTGCCGATTGGCACGGTGCCGATTTACCAAGCGCTGGAAAAAGTTGGCGGCGTGGCTGAAGACTTGACGTGGGCGATTTTCAGAGACACGCTGATCGAGCAAGCTGAGCAAGGTGTGGACTACTTCACCATCCACGCAGGACTGCGTTTGCCGTTCGTGCCGATGACCGCCAAACGCCGCACCGGCATTGTGTCGCGCGGCGGCTCGATCATGGCGAAGTGGTGCATTTCGCATCACAAGGAGAGCTTCTTGTACGAGCACTTTGAGGACATTTGCGACATCATGAAGCAATACGACGTGAGCTTCTCGCTTGGCGATGGTTTGCGCCCTGGCTCGGCCGCCGATGCCAACGACGAAGCACAATTTGCCGAACTGCGCACGCTGGGC
>JANMTB010000212.1:0-9429 GCA_031390045.1 Polaromonas sp. | reverse complement strand
CCCCCCAAGTTTCGACAAACAGTTCGTCCGCGACTGGCTAGAAACTCAAGAGTGGGATAAAACCCCGCCAGCGCCCCACGTGCCGAGAGCGGTGATCGAGAAGACTGCGGCGAAGTATCAAGAGGCTTGGACGCGTTTGACGGGGTGAATTATTCAGATCTGAGGCGCTGAGCTTGTTGGTTTACTTCATAAGCAATATCAGCACTTTCTTTATGAACTTTAAATTTGGTAAGCACTTCAATCGAGCATTTGAGCTTTACTTCAGTTTGAGATTGGCTCGGAAATTTAATATCGCATTCCAATCTAGCTAGTTTGCCTTTTTGACTTGCGGTACTGAAGCGAGATAAAGTGTTTGATAGTTCAATTGGAAAATAGATATTGGCAAGGCTATCGGCTTTCTCATGGAACTGTCCTTCAGCGCATCGATCTGTCTCTTTTCCATTCTGAAGAAAATTCAAATGACATCCACGGTCTGCTAAGTGTTGCTGATATAAAGTTTCTAGTTTGCCACGCAGTTCAGCTCTAGCCTCTTTTTTAGTAGTGATATTCGAAAGAACAACATTTGCTCCCAAAGTTATTAAGCCGCCAATAAGTACACCAGATATAGCAAGTGCAAAGTCACGCATTAAAGTTCTCCGGATTTGAAGCGTAATAACTATTGAAAATGAAAACTAACTCAAAACCACACTAGACAACCTCCGCCTATACGTCGCCACAGTCGCATCCACCGGCGGAATCTGCCCATCTGCCACTTTCACGGGGGCAGGCTCGATGATGTCCAAGATTGCGATGTAGGTTTTGCGGGCTTGGTCTTCGTTCCAGGTTTTGTCGCGCATCAAGATTTCTAGCAACTCGTCCATCGCCTCTGCCCAGCGCTGGTTGGCCATCAAAATCTGGGCTTTGGCGAAGCGGGATTCAAAATCACGTTTATTTGTCGTAATTTTGGCATTTAGAGCATCAAATATGACATTAGCCGGCGTATTTGTTGACTCATTAGCTATAATACTTGTAGCGTCAATAGCCTTTATCCAGCGGTTTAAAGAGTCAAACTTACGCACCACGCTGGCCTTAGAAATCACGGGTGCGAAGGCGACTTTGGCATCGTCTTCTCGGCCTAGGGCTAGCAGGAGTTTGACCAAATCAAAGCGGGCGGTTTCGTCTTCGGGGTTGGCTTTGAGTTTTTCTACCAGCTTTTCCAGCGCCATTTCGGGGGTGATCTCAGCAAATTCAGCGGTTTCTGGCGTTTCAGCTTCAATTTCAGCGGCTGGTGGCAGGTGTTTGTCTAGGAATTCTTTGAGTTTGTCCTCTGGCTGAACGCCTTGAAAACCATCCACCGGCTTGCCGCCCATCATCAAAATACAGGTCGGAATGCTCTGAACACCAAACGCGCCCGCAATTTCTTGCTCTTGGCTGGCATCCACTTTGGCCAAAACAAAGCGTCCCGCGTACTCATTCTCCAGCTTTTCTAAGAGCGGGACGAGAAGCAAGCATTGCTCACTCTTGGGGTGCCAAAAATCGACCAAAACGGGCGTGGTCATCGACGCTTCGACGATGTCTGCTTCAAAAGTGGCGCGGGTGATATCGATCATGGGGGAAATAGAGGGAAAAAATGAATGAAGAAAAAAGGGGTTTAAAAACGTAAAATGACATTATCCACGCACTTAAACCTATGCCAAATACAAATAAAGATACAAATCAAGCCGTCCAAGTCGGCGTTTTGATGGGTTCCAGCTCAGACTGGACCACGATGCAGCACGCCGTGGCGATTTTGGAGGAATTTGGCATCGCGCACGAGGCGCGTGTCGTCTCCGCGCACCGCATGCCCGACGACATGTTTGCCTATGCCGAATCGGCCAGCGACCGTGGCATCCAAGCCATCATCGCCGGTGCGGGCGGCGCAGCGCATTTGCCGGGTATGTTGGCAGCAAAAACCAGCGTCCCCGTCCTCGGTGTACCAGTGGCGAGCAACCATTTGCAGGGCGTTGATTCCCTGCACAGCATTGTGCAAATGCCCAAAGGCATCCCCGTGGCCGCGTTTGCGATTGGCGCAGCCGGGGCGGCGAACGCGGCGCTGTTTGCCGTTGCGATGTTGGCGAACAATGATGCTGCTTTGCGCGCCAAACTCGATGCTTTCCGAGCCAAACAAACCGAAGCAGCGCGTGGCATGGTCGTGCCGCCAGTTCCTCAAGCCGCTGGATGATCACTTTGAATCCGATTTTGCCAGGTGCAACCTTAGGTGTTTTAGGCGGCGGCCAGCTCGGTCGCATGTTTGCCCACGCTGCCCAAAGCATGGGTTATTTCACCGCGGTTTTGGACGCTGATGCAACCAGCCCAGCCGGGTTGGTCAGCCACCACCACATTCAAACGACGTATTTGGATGAAGCGGGTTTGAGCGAATTAGCAAGAATAAGTGCTGCCATCACCACTGAATTTGAAAACGTGCCAGCAGCGGCGCTTTCAAGCTTAGCTGCCAAGCGCCCCGTCTCGCCCAGTGCTGCGTGCGTGGCAGTTGCGCAAGACCGTGTGGCTGAAAAAGCGCATTTCGTGGCTTGTGCGGCAAAGGCGACGCAAGCGGGCAAACGCAGCATCACCGTTGCACCCTATGCCGTGCTGGAAACTGCGGCTGAACTTGCAACTGTGTCAGTAGATTTACTCCCAGGCATCCTCAAATCTGCCCGTATGGGTTACGACGGCAAAGGGCAAATTCGCGTCAAAACGCTGGCGGAATTAGATGCTGGATTTGCTGAATTAGGTGGTGTCACTTGCGTATTAGAAAAGCTGATGCCACTCAAAGCCGAATACTCCGTCATCTTGGCGCGCGGGGCAGATGGGCAGATCGTGCACTTCCCGCCACAGCGCAATGTGCATGTGGATGGTATTTTGGCTGCAAGTTATGTTTATGATGCATTATTAGCATCGAATTCGGCTGTATCCGGCGTATTATATGCTTTAGATGCTGCAAAAAATATAGCAAATGAGTTGAATTATATAGGCGTTTTGTGCGTTGAGTTGTTTTTACTTGAAGACGAAACATGGGTCGTCAACGAAATCGCCCCGCGCCCGCACAACAGCGGCCATTACACGATAGACGCCTGCGATGTCTCGCAATTCGAGCTGCAAGTCCGCACGCTCTGCCAACTGCCTCTGACGCAACCTCGTCAACACAGCCCAGCCATCATGCTGAATATTTTGGGCGATGTGTGGTTTCAAGAGGGTGCTTTGGAAGCCGTAACGCCGCCGTGGGACAAGATCTTGGCACTGCCAGGTACACATTTGCATTTGTACGGCAAAAAAGACGCCAAAAAAGGCCGAAAAATGGGGCATTTGACGATCACAGGCGCAACGATTGAAGCCGTGCAAGCGACGACGGTCAATGCTGCGCAGATTCTCGGCATTTCAAAATACTGAGTGCGTTGAGGTGGCAGCGTGATCATTGATGGCTTAAAAAACGGTGAAGTTAATTCAGCCTCTATCACGCAAGCAGCAGACGTCATTGCCGCTGGCGGCTTGGTTGGCTTGCCGACTGAGACGGTCTACGGCCTAGCGGCAGACGCCGCCAACGAAGCAGCCGTCGCCAACATCTTCACCGCCAAAGGTCGCCCAAGTGAGCACCCATTGATCGTCCACGTGGCAGATTCAGAGAGTGCCAGCCGTTTTGCAAGCCAAATTCCTGAGTTTGCTCAAAAGCTGATGGATGCCTTCTGGCCCGGCCCGTTAACGTTAATTTTGCCACGCCGCCCCGAAATTGCTGCCGCTGCCGCCGGTGGTCAAAACTCCGTTGGCCTGCGCTGCCCATCACACCCCGTCGCATTGGCGCTGCTCAAAGCCTGCGCCGAGCGCGGTATCCATGGCTTAGCCGCGCCTAGCGCTAACCAGTTCGGCCGCGTCAGCCCGACAACTGCCGCGCATGTGCAGGGCGAGTTTGGTGATCAGCTGCTCATTTTGAACGGCGGCGCTTGCACAGTTGGCATCGAATCCACCATTGTTGACTGCAGCCGTGGCGTACCCGTTTTGTTGCGTCCAGGCGTGTTGACAGCAACGCAGATTGAATACGTTTGCGGGCAAAATTTGCTATTAAATAATGAGCATTCTAGGCAATCAATACGACAGCTAGAGGCTGATTTTATTCCCCTAGAAGTTACCCCAAGTGAGATATTGGAAGACGCTCCCCGAGCTTCAATAGGATACGCCCCAAGGGCGTCAGGCATGCTCGAATCCCATTACGCCCCCAAAGCCAAGCTCCGCCTGATGGACGCCAAAGCCCTGCAAACCGCGCTGGATATTTTGGACACAGACGCTAAAAACATCGCCGTCTACTCGCGCCAGCAAATGCACAGCGCCTCCACCACCATCCTCTTCCGCCGCATGCCCGAAGACGCCGCCCAAGCCGCCCAACAACTCTTCGCCACCCTGCGCGAGCTGGATCAGCCCGATATCAAGCTGATTTGGGTAGAAACACCGCCTGAAGATGCGGTGTGGGATGGCGTGCGGGACAGGGTGACGAGGGCTGCGGCTTAAATTGATTATTTCTTAGCTCGCGAATTTTGGGCCGCCCACTGCCCATCAAATTCATAAAATCTTTGAATCGTTGGTGTCCTTTCTCGATTAAGTTTTATGTGATTTGATAAAGCATCTTCGATCATGAAACGCGAGCTTTGTTGCGCATCTATTATGACAAATTGATCCTCAATTGAATCTATGTGCTTGATGGCATCTTTGTCACAAGTAGCAATTTTCCACCATTCTTTATCAGTCAACTCAGGAGTACCTTCTAAGCTACTGATTGTTCGATCTATGCCGATATTGTCTCGCTGTATATTAGGCTTACCTGTAAATTTTACAAAATTGCCGTAAATTTCTTCTGCAACGCCTGCTAGATTTAGGGATGCGAAATATCTTTTGTGATCTAAAAATTCAACTATTGATGCATCTAGCATTTCATCAGCTATTAGAAGTTTGTCTGTAGGTTCCATTTAAATCACCCTGTCTTCACCGTCGTCTCCATCAAACTCCTGGTCACCACCGGCGGCGATTCGCCAATGTGAAACGCCAGCTTCCTGTCGCGCAGGGCGACGTCGGCGGTGGTGACGCGGTCGAAGCGGCGCAGGTGGTCGTTCCAGGATTCGTCGACGATCATTTCTACAAAGCGGCTGGGCTCGTTGATGTCGTGCAGCAGTTCCCACGACAAAGCGCCGTGCGACAGACGGCTGCGACGGCCTTCCATCATGAGGGCGCGAAACTCGGATGCGCGGGCGGGGTCGATGTGGTATTCGACCATGATCATCACATTGCCGTGCTTGGGGGGTTCATCAGCCTGCGGGATGTTGAAAGCTTTGGAAGGTGTCAAATCTTCGACCATGCCTTGGCTGCGCATCAAACGGTTGGTCAACGCCATCGCCAGCAACCCCGCGCAGGCGGCAATGATCAGGCTCAATTGGACATCAGCTACTGTTGCCACCTGCCCCCAAACAGCCGCACCCAACGCGCTGGAGCCCATGATGGCCATTTGGTACATCGACATGCCACGCGCCCGCACCCAGTCGGGCAAGCCCATTTGCGCGGAGACGCTGAGGGTGTTGGCCGTGGTGATCCACGCCGCACCCGCAAACAGCATGGCCAGCACCGCCACGCCACTGTTGGTGGTAAACGCCATCACCAGCATGGCGAAGGACTGCACGGCTGCGCCGCTGAACACCAAGGCATCGCGCGACATGGCGCGACGCAACTGCGGTAAAAACGCGGTGGAGACAATAGCTCCTGCACCCATAGATGCCAACATCAGTGTGTACGTACCGGCACCGCCACCGTGCAAGTTACTGGCGATCAAAGGCATGAGCGCGACCAATGCGGTTGATGTGAAAAAGAAAATCGAAATTCGTACCAACACGCCTTTGAGGTGGTGCGATTGCGCCACGTATTGCAGGCCAATACGCATGGCACTGGTCAATTTTTCACGCCCCAATGGATGCGGTATGTGTTCGCGTTTCCATCGGGTGATGATAACTGCCGCCGCCAGAGATAGCACGGCGTTGAGTAAAAAAACCCAGGCACTGCCGACGCTGGCAATCAGGGCACCGGCTACCAGTGGGCCGATGATGCGCGATGCATTCATCGAGACGCCGTTCAGTGCTAACGCCGCCGGCAGTTGCGGACGCGGCACCAGCTCAGGCACGATAGCGGAGAACACCGGCCAGCGCATCGCCAAACCGATGCCGTTGGCAAACACCAAAGCCAAGAGCAGTGGTGGTGAAATCCAGCCTAAAAATACGGTGATGCTAAGCAAACTTGCCACCACAGCTACCCAAATTTGAGTCATCAAAAAATAGCGTTTTCTATCCAAAATATCCGCCAAGGCACCGCTGGGAATGCCTAAAAGAAACACTGG
The DNA here is from genome assembly GCA_031390045.1 of Polaromonas sp. Lineage (GTDB taxonomy): Bacteria > Pseudomonadota > Gammaproteobacteria > Burkholderiales > Burkholderiaceae_C > Aalborgiella. The sequence goes on along the minus strand of JANMTB010000212.1, from coordinate 3,044 downwards.
CAGTGCGGCGGCAGTTTGTACCAGCGCAATCCACAACGGCGTGGTGGTGAGCGAGGTCATCATCCACGCGGCAGCTACGTCGCTCATCCACATGCAGACATTGGCCATCAGCCATGTCGTCCACAGCATGCGAAACACGGGGTGACGAAACGGTGCTAAGGGCGAGAGATCGTCGTCAGGGTTCGGCTGATGACGGGGAGAACCGGGGTAGGCTTCAGGCATATTGGTTTATTTAAAATGATCCCACGAACCAAAGTCATTCACAACACTTTTCCCGTCTGCATCCACCAGTCGCAATCCCAATTCTGCCTCAACGCTGCCGATCCGCGTAACCTTTGTCTCGCTGGCTAGCGATGCAGCTTGCACGGCTTCTCTCATTGCAATGGAGGCAGTGAAGGCCAGTTCGTAGTCGTCGCCGCCTGCTAGGACATATTCAAGCTGTTTTTGAGGGGTAAATTGGCACTTAGTCGACGTATTTATTGACTTTATAGCTATTAAATTAATAGCAACTGAAGTATTTATCAAAGCGCCAACTTTAGATTGTTTCAGAATATGCCCCAAGTCGCCAAGCAGACCGTCGCTCACGTCTATCGCGCTGCTGGCAATGCCGCGCAAGGCCATGCCGAGTGCGACGCGTGGTGCGGGGGTTTCCATGCGGGTGCGGGCTTGCGCGAACAAGTCGTCTGGCAAAGCGACGTTGCCACGGAAATGTTCTAAAGCCAAACGCGCATCGCCGACTGTGCCGCTCACGTAAATATCGTCACCTGCTTTTGCACCGCTGCGCAACAAAGCTTGCTGTTTGGGTACTTCGCCAAAAACGGTGATACAGATGTTCAGTGGCCCTTGCGTGGTGTCGCCACCGATGAGGTGGCAATTGTGTTCGGCAGCAAGTGCAAGTAAGCCGCGAGAGAAAGGCTCAAGCCAAGCGGCATCTGCTTTGGGCAACGCCAAGGCTAAGGTGAATGCCAGGGGTTTGGCGCCGCAAGCGGCCAAGTCGCTCAAATTCACGGCAAGTGCTTTGTGGCCGAGTTTGAACGGGTCAATATCGGCGAAAAAATGGCGTCCTTCTACCAGCATGTCGCTGGAAATGGCCAGTTGCATGCCAGTGGTGGGTTGCAACACCGCGCAGTCGTCGCCGATGCCTAAAGCAATCTTGTCGCTTTCCACAGCGTCGTTTGCACGCATGGCACGCGCGGGTGCTTTGAAGTAGCGCTCAATGAGATCAAATTCACCCATGTGGATTCTTTACCAGTCTATCTTAATTCTTCTTTTCTTGCGACTGCATATCTTCTGTTTTTTTAAGAGCTTCTGTCTTTATATCTACCAGTTTTTCATTTTCTTTCGGCGGCCATAAAAAACTCAGAGGTGAGCGGTACAAGCGCTGCCACACGGCACGACGAATACGTTTCCGCTCGCCCACGCTGACATTGTGTGCTCGCAAGGCCAATCTAAAAGCGCAATAGTAACTGACGCCAACATTCAGCGGGCCGATGACAAAAATGCTGGCAACGGCTAAGAGCAGTGGCGTGTACAAAGCAGGCTCTTGCAGGACAGCCCAGCCGTAACTGGCGCAGGCGGCAGCAATTTGACCGGCCGATAGCGTGACGTGGCGCAGCTCTAAACCAAAACCTAAGAAACTGGCAAAGGCGGGGATCAAACCCAGCATCAAACCCAGAGACAAGCTGGCTGCAAAGCCTGAGATGTTTTTGCGCATGAAGTTTGCCCAACGGTCGGCACGCGTTGGACCCAAGACAGCGGTAATACGTGGGTTAAACCGCAGGGCTGAGCCTAAGCGATGCAGTACAAACCAGTTTTCAGCCCAGCCCGCAAAAATACTGGACAGAAAAAGAACCACGCCCGTGACGGCGGCAAAAAATGCAGTCGGACCTAGTACGGACAAACTAGACAACACATGTGCCGCTTCGGTTTGGTCGATCATGGGTTTGCCATACAGCTGTTGCATGGCAAAGCTGATCAGCAACACACAAGGCACTACCAAGGCTAAATTACCAATGACAGCAGCAGCTTGTGAGCGTACAACGTTGGTCACTTCGTCCACAAAGGCTGCGACTTCAGCGTCGCCCGTCAAGTCTTTCAGCTTGGAGGCCATGGCAGGCGCGGTCATGGCAGGCTGTTTGGTGGCGAGTGTCCAATGAAGAAGTTGAATAGTGATGAAACTCAACGCGTAGTTGATACCCGCAAAAAAGCCACCCCAAAAAGCAGAAAAGCCAACTGCGATCAACAAAAATTTGACCAAAGTGGTTAGTGCAACAATTGCACCTCCACCCGCTGCTTTGCGCAGCATCTCCCAGTATTCTGTGCGGTTACGGGTGATGTAGTTTTCACCCATTTCTGCGCTGCGGTCAGCCATTTTGGCTGCTAAGAGCGTGGTGTTGGAGGTGATTAAATCGCGCACACTTTTTCGATGAACGCCTATTTTGACCAAATGCGACAGCAGTTTGGCGGTGTAGCTGTTGGGGCGGTCAGACAGCAAACAATCAAGCAGCTCGCGAACACGCAATACCCGCGCCCGCAGCTCGCGCAGGCGAAAGACGAGGCTGACGGAGATGCCGTGTTCGTCCAAATGGGTATACACCGTACCCGCAGCTTGGCGGCAAGCGTCCAAGCGGTCGCGAAAAATAGTGACTGCTTTTTCTAAGCTTGCATCACGGTCAACTTGTGTCAATTCATCATCAAGGCTCGACGCTATAAAAGCAGTACGCAAGCTGTCTAAATCAAAATCTAACCAATGAAAAGGTCGGTCTTCCACGGTAGCAGGGCTCATGCGCGTGCGAAGCTCAGGTGAAAACCCGCTGGAGCGGATGTGCCCTACACAAAACGTGATGGCTTCTAGCAAGGTGTTTTGCCAGTAGCTGGTCGCCGTGCCTGCGCTAGTGCCAAGGTCAGGCGTTTGCAACATGTCTGCAATGCGTGCCAGTGTGGGTTCGTCGAGTTCAGCGAGCCAGAGCTGATCAAACTTTTTAGGTAAAACGAGTGAAAAAAGCACGGCTGCATCGGTGGTTTCGGGCGTGGCTGGCAGCAGT
>JANMTB010000192.1:0-5648 GCA_031390045.1 Polaromonas sp. | reverse complement strand
CTCCATCGCCAAATGCCCCGCACTGGCGTTACCGGCGGAGCCATAGTTCAGCTTGCCCGGATTGGCCTTGGCGTAAGCGACAAATTCTTTGAAATCTTTAGCCGGCACATCAGGGTGGATGACAAACACATTGGGCACTTTGGCCAAGAGCGTGACGGGTACAAAATCTTTGTTCACGTCATAAGGCTGGCTGTCCAGCATGTACGGATTCACCGCCAGCGTGCCCACATGGGTGAGGATGATGGTGTGCCCGTCTGGCGCTGCTTTGGCCACGTCTTGCATCGCCACGACGCCCGCACCGCCAGGTTTGTTTTCCACAAATACGCTGACGCCGAGTTGCTTGGTTAGTTCCGCCGCCACTGAGCGCGCCACAATTTCAGACGTGCCGCCGGGTGCAAAAGGGACGACAAAGCGAATCGGTTTGGAAGGCCAAGCGGTTTGGGCAAACGCTGCTGGTGTGGCGATGCTGGCAGTCATTGCAGCAGCGGCTTGGAGCATTTGGCGTCGGGAAATAGTTGTTTTGGTCATTTTTGTCATTTTTTTGTCTCTTTTGTCTCTTCATTTATCTATATTGAGTTTAACGGTCAGCCATCAAAATTGGTATCGGCGCAAACCCCCATCGACCGCTATCACCGTGCCCGTGATGTAGCTGGCTAATGGCGATGCTAAAAAACACACCAAATTGGCCAATTCCTCAGGCTCGCCATAGCGACCGACTGGGATTTCGTTGTCAGACTGCCATTGTCTGTATTCAGGCGTGTAATTGCGCAAAATCTGCTCTGACAAAATGCGCCCCGGCGGGATGCAGTTGACAGTCACACCGTCTTTACCCACCATGCGCGACAGCCCTTTGGCCCAGCTGTGGATGCCCGCTTTGGCGCAAAACGCGCCGTTCACGTGCTCAGGCTCGCTTTTGCCGGTGATGTTGATGATGCGACCCCATTTGTTGGCAATCATTTGGTCAATCAACGCATCGGCCACCTGCCGCGGGCGATGAAAATTCAGCGTCATCGCCTCTTGCCAACGGTCTTCTGTCACGTGCAAATCGGTGAAACTGCGCGATCCGCCTGCGTTGTTGATCAAAATATCGACACGTCCTAAGCCCTTTATGGCGGCTGCCGTCAGAGTTTTGGCGGCGTCTTCAGCATACAAATCAGACTCAATCACCACCGGGCGCTTGCCGCCGTTTTTGACGATCTCGTCCGCCACCTCGTTCAGCAGCCCCACGCGACGCGCTGAGATCGCGAGCTGCACGCCTTCACGCGCTAGCCCGAAGGCGATACTTTTACCAATACCCGTGCTTGCGCCTGTGACCAAGGCTGTTTTATTGTGGAGTTGTAAATCCATTGTTTTTCTTTGATAGTAAATATTGCTATATTTTTAATAGCTACTTAGGCAATAAATATGCCGGCTAAGTGCCAATTTAGGCATATTTTGTGTATTTTTACTCAATCTGACCCTAATTTCAACCGATTTGGCATACGTTTCTCAATCGCCCATTTCAACAGTGCCGCACTGCGAAAAATGCCATGCGCAAATTTGCCATACGGCAGGGTGACAAACAACGCCATCACCACCCCCAAATGCACAGCAAGCAACAGCGCTAAAAAGGATGTATCGCGCCAGATCATCAGCGCCAAACCCGTCAAACTGGTTAAAAACAGCAAGGCGATAAAGCCGAGATCCATCGGTTTTTGGCTTAAATCGGCCGTATTTGGATCGCGGCGCAGATTCAGCCAGAGCAAGCCTGCAGGACCGATCAACAAACCTATGCCACCCACTGTGCCGAGTAAAACCGGCAAACTGGTTAACGCATAGGGTGCTTGCCACTTGAAAGCGTAGTGGTACACCGTGGCCACGCTGGTCGAGGCAAAACACAGCATGAAGCCGTAAAACGTGGCATGGTGAAACCGCTTGCGCCACAATGTCCAAGCGTCGTCTTCGTTGTTGCAGCCTTCGCCGTGTCCGCCGCCCAGATACTTGAGCTTCAACACATCAGATGTCGCTTCTGAAGCCGTGATACTGGATATTTGACCAGTTAACTCGTTGGCAATGCCCTGAGTGGTAACTTTTTTCCAGAATTGCCTGACACCGATGCTCAAAGCCAAAATAACAAAGGCAAAAATCGGCAAAAACATGCCAACCAGCAGGTTGTGGGGAAAGATAGCGTAGAAGTTTCCAGCAAGTGGCGCATGCAACAACGAGCCTTTCATCATCACCGCCAGCACCAAAAACAGCGCTAACCCACCTGCCAGTGAGACAGCGACGGTCAAACCATTGCGTTTGTACAAAGCGCCAAAGGCACTCGGCCAGGCGTAATCAGCATAGGTTTGCGCCCTCACCTGCGCCATGCTTTGAGGTACATTCACCGCAAACTCGTGCGGCGGCGCGTATTGGCAGGCGTGGTAGCAGGCACCACAGTTGTGGCACAGATTGGCTAAGTAATGAATATCGGCTTTGTTGAATTCCAAGCGCCGCGTCATGGCGGGGAAAACGGCGCAATAGCCTTCGCAGTAACGGCAGGCGTTGCAGATTTGCATTTGGCGGGCGACTTCCGCTTCAGCTTGCGTTTTAGCCTCAGAAATGAGTTGATTTAAGACAAGAGTACTCATTTTTATGCCATTTTCACTATATTTTTCATAGCTACTGAGGCAGCATTTACGCCGGCTAGACGACCAAATGTCGTACCAATCGTTATCCCAACGCCTGCTGTATAGCCTTTACCCAGCACATTGCCCGCCATCAGTTCGCCAGCGGCAAACAAATTAAACGATTCGACACCCCCAAACCGCACCGCCGTGCTCTCGCCCACTTTCATACCCAAGTAGGTGAAGGTGATGCCGGGTTTGAGCGCGTAGGCATAAAACGGCGCATTATTGATGGGTAGCGCCCAGTGGGTTTTGGCGGGATGGATGTCGTTTGTATGGCAATCATCTAAAACCGCATGGTCAAACGTGCCCACTTGGCAACTTTGGTTGAATTTAGTCATGGTTTGCATGAAAGCTGCCTCGTCCAAACCTAGTTTTTGCGCCAATTCGGGCAAAGAATCAGCCTTCACACCTGTGAAAACAGGCGGCATAAAGCGACCTACGGCTTTTGCATCGATGACGGAATACGCGGTTTGACCAGGCTGCTGCGCCACCAAACGACCCCAAATGGCGTAGCGCTTGGGCCAAAAGTCTTCGCCTTCGTCGTAAAAGCGCTGGGCATGTTTGTTGACGACCACGCCCAAAGACACACAATCCACCCGCGTGCAAATGCCGCCGTCGTACAGTGGCGCTCTCGCATCGATAGCTACACAGTGGCTTTGTGTCGGGTCACCAATCGTGTCTGCACCCTGTGCAATCAAGTCTTTGAGCATCACACCCATGTTGAACCGCGTGCCGCGAATCGCAAAATTATCTGCTGGCCACTCGCCCGCATCGTTTTGCCCCCAAGCTTCGCGCAACCATTCGCGGTTGGACTCGAAGCCGCCGCTGGCGACGACGCAGGTTTTGGCGGTAATTCGTTCTTTGCCTATATGTGCGGCGACAAATTGACCGTCTTTCAACTCCAAGCGATCCACAGGCGACTCGTAGCGAATTTGCACGCCCAGCTTCTCGGCACTTCGGTAATACGCGTTCATCAGCGCCTTGCCGCCTCCCATGAAAAAGGCGTTGGTGCGGGATAAATGCAGCGTTCCGGACAGCGAGGGTTGAAAATGCACACCGTGCTTACGCATCCAATCGCGGCAGGTGCTGGATTCGCGAATAGCCAATCGCGCCATCGCTTCGTTCGTTAGTCCGCCTGTGACTTTGAGCAGGTCTTGCCAAAACTCTTCTTCTGGGTAGGCTTCGGTCAACACGTCTTGTGGCGTGTCATGCATGCATCGCAGGTTGCGGGTGTGGGCCGAGTTACCACCGCGCCAGAGTTTGGGGGCGGCTTCGAGCAGGAGAACGCTAGCGCCCGCTTCCCGCGCCATCAAGGCGGCACACAGAGCGGCGTTGCCACCACCGATGACTAGAACATCTACCATTTTTTATCTGAATACTTTGCTGACGTGTTTATTGACAAGTTTGATGATTTCTTGGATGGCACAACTATAGGTGAAAGTAAGACTCTCTGAGCCTGAGATAATCACCTATATGACAGCAGAAAACGCCATTTTTTCAAGTAAGTTGAGCCAGGTCAGCACAAATCGCCGTGTCGTCGTCGGTTTGAGCGGCGGCGTGGACTCGGCTGTCACGGCGTATTTGCTCAAAAAGCAGGGCTACGACGTGGTCGGCATCTTCATGAAAAATTGGGAAGATGACGATGATTCGGAATATTGCTTATCGAACCAAGACTTTATCGACGCTGCCGCTGTGGCAGATGTCATCGGCATTGGGATTGAGCACGTCAACTTTGCCAGCGAATACAAAGACCGTGTCTTTGCCGAGTTTTTACGCGAATACCAGGCCGGGCGCACACCCAACCCCGATGTGCTGTGCAATGCCGAAATCAAATTCAAAGCTTTTTTAGACCACGCTATGCGGCTGGGTGCGGACAAAATCGCCACGGGTCACTATGCGCGGGTGCGTTTGAATTCAGAATCGCAAAAATATGAGCTTCTCAAAGGTTTAGACAATAGCAAAGACCAAAGCTACTTTTTACACCGTTTGAACCAAGCTCAATTGTCGAAAACGCTGTTCCCCGTGGGTGAATTGCAAAAAACTGAGGTTCGTCGCATTGCTGATGAGATCGGCCTGCCGAATGCCAAAAAGAAGGATTCCACTGGCATTTGCTTCATTGGCGAGCGCCCTTTCCGCGACTTCTTGAACCGCTACATCGCCAAAGAACCCGGACCGATCAAAAACGCAGAAGGGCGTGTGTTGGGTACGCACCAAGGCTTGAGCTTTTACACGCTGGGGCAGCGCCAAGGCTTAGGCATTGGCGGCGTGAAGGCCAAAGGCGCGGAACTCAAAGCGATTCAAGCGCTCGGGCAACGCGGTGTGGGTGAACATACGCCGTGGTTTGTGGCGCGTAAGGACATGGAGAAAAACACACTGTGGGTGGTACAGGGACACGAACACCCGTGGTTGCAGTCGTATACGTTGACAGCGGACAACCTGAGTTGGGTGGCGGGGCATGCGCCCACTGACACGTCTTTGAATTCAAAAACACGCTATCGACAGGCGGATGCGCCATGCGAACTGGTCTCTTGCGATGTGAACGCAAACACGTTTGACTTGACTTTCCCACAACCGCAATGGGCGGTGACGCCGGGGCAGTCGGCTGTGCTGTATGACGGCGAGGTGTGTTTGGGCGGTGGGATTATTTGCGCTGCGAGCGCTTAAAAATCACGACTCCTAAATTACGGTGCTTTAATTTGTGGCGCGAAATCTTGAATATTAGCTAAACCTATTTTTTGTAACCCTACCCGTTGAGCAGTCGCCATAACACCAGCAACCACCTCGTATTTGGCTGCACGGTCTGGCATAAAATGAATTTCGTGTTGTGCATTGCCAAGAGACGCTTCTGCCTTCATTTTTTCTTCTAAGTTAGCTCTATCAGGTACAACCAGCTCGTCCCACAACACTTGGCTGTTTGCGTTGACTTTAATAGTCACCGCTTTTGGCGCTTCGGTTTGATCCGGCGAACCTTTTGCTGGCATGTCAACATTGACGGAG
>JANMTB010000160.1:0-4210 GCA_031390045.1 Polaromonas sp. | reverse complement strand
CAGCCTGAAAGTTGAAAAACTCCCGCATTACAAATCGCCTGTGGCGATTGAGTTGATGAAAACGATTAAACGGGCACTTGACCCGCAGAACATCATGAATCCGGGGCGGGTGGTAAGGGTTTGATAGTAATTTTCATGCGCAAATTTCATGCGCATATAATTCAAGCATCCAACTCCAAGGAGAATCCTATGCTTCGCTTTGAGAATGCCCCCAAAAGGGCGACCAATTTGTCGCTAAACGCCAGTGTGCTGGAAGCGGCCAAGGCCATGGGGATGAATATTTCCCAAACCGTAGACATATTGCTTGCCGATGAAGTGAAGCGGCGCTATTGGCAAAAGTGGAATGAAGAGAACAAAGAAGCGATTGACCATTACAACGCCCGCATTGAGGCTGAGGGTTTGCCGCTAGCCTCATATCGTTCGTTTTAAGGGACGATGCAATGGCCAGATTCGATGTTTACCCTCACCCAGACGCCACCATGCAGGCTGTGACGCCGTTTTTGTTAGATGTGCAAAACAACTTCATCAACCAGTTGCAAAGCCGCGTTGTCGTACCGTTGCGGGCTGCCGCTGCTTTTGGGCCCACGATGCGTGATTTGAACCCGTTGTTTACCATTTCAGGGCAAGATGTGGTGCTGGACACTGCTGCATTGGCGGCCTTCCCTGCCAGCAGATTGAAAAAGTCCGTCATCAACTTGTCAACGCAAAGTCAAGACATTGTGGCAGCGCTGGATACGCTATTTGCTTCGTATTAATACTATATTTTTCATAGCTCTTTAAGTAACAAATACACCGGCTAGAGTCATATTTAACCTATTTTCAAAGGAAATACCCTGAATTCTGCTATTCAAACCACTTCCCGCCATATCACCCTCTTCCACTGCCCACAAACCCGCTCTAGCGGCGTGTTGACTTTGCTTGAAGAGCTAGGTGCGGATTACGAGTTGCATGTGATGAACATGAAGAAAAACGAGCAGCGTGGGGCTGCTTATCTGGCGATTAACCCTATGGGCAAGGTGCCTGCTGTCATGCATAACGGGGCTCTGGTGACTGAGCAGGTGGCGGTTTATACGTATTTGGCGGATATGTACCCTGAGGCGGGTATCACGCCGCTGATTGGTGATGCGCTGCGTGGGCCGTATTTGCGGTGGATGGCGTTTTACGGGTCTTGTTTTGAGCCAGCGTTTGTGGACAAAGCGATGAAACGCGAGCCAGGCGCAGCTTCGATGACGCCTTATGGTAATTTGGACGACGTTTGGAATGCTGTAACGGGACAACTCAGCAAAGGCGACTACATGCTGGGCGACATATTCACAGCTGTTGATGTACTGTGGGGCTCAGCGCTGAACTGGATGACGATGTTTGGCCTTGCGCCTGAAACGCCAGTTGTCCGAGCCTATATCGACCGCGTCAAAGCTCGACCCGCGGTGGCGCGGGCTGGCAAAATTGATGCGGATTTGGTGGCTAAGCAGGCTGCAGAAGCCTAAATTTCATTCAAATAACTCTTAAATCACACTTCAAGCACTCAAAAGCGCCGCATTCCCACCCGCCGCCGTGGTGTTCACCGTGAGCGTTTGCTCCGCACAAAAGCGATACAAGTAGTGCGGACCGCCGGCTTTGGGCCCGGTGCCGCTCAAACCTTCACCGCCAAAGGGTTGCACACCGACAACTGCGCCAATTTGGTTGCGATTCACATACACATTGCCCACATGCGCTGCTCTGGCCAAGGCTTGGGCGCGGGAATCGATGCGGGTTTGGATGCCTAGCGTTAAGCCGTAGCCCAAGGCATTGATTTGCGCGATCACCTCGGCAGGGTCGCCACCCCAGCGCACAATGTGCAGCACAGGGCCAAAGATTTCGTCACCAATGTCGCTGATGGCTTTTAGCTCGAAAGCTTGCGGCGGAATCAGGTTTGATTGAATATTATTTGCTATATTATTTGTAGCTAATAAAGAATTAAATACGCCAGCTAGCAGCGATTTTGATTCTGAATTTAGCCTTTTTACATGTTTTTCGATGTTTTGACTAGCTTCTGAGTCAATGACACAGCCTAAGTCGGTTGCCAGGTCAGCGGTGTCGCCCACGCGTAGCTCGGTGGCTGCGCCTTGGATCATCTCGATCACGCCATCGGCAATCGACTCATGCACACACAACAAGCGCAGTGCCGAGCAGCGCTGGCCTGCACTGCGGAAGGCGCTTTGCACCACAGCATCGGCCACCTGCTCAGGCAGCGCTGTGCTGTCGACCAGCATGGCGTTGATGCCGCCAGTTTCGGCGATCAGCGGAACGATGGGGCCGTCTTTGGCTGCCAAAGCGCGGTTGATTATTTTGGCAACCTGTGTCGAACCCGTAAACACCACGCCCGCCACACCCAGTGCGGCAACTAAGGCAGCGCCTACCGTCTCACCCGCGCCGTGCAGCAACTGCAACGCCCCAATAGGCACGCCAGCTTTGTGCAGCAGCGCTACCATGGCTTGCGCGACGCCGGGTGTTTGCTCAGCCGGTTTGGCCAACACCGTGTTGCCAGTGGCTAGCGCGGCTGCGACTTGCCCTGCAAAAATCGCCAGTGGGAAGTTCCACGGGCTGATGCAAACCCATGGGCCGCGTGCGATTAGGCGCAGCTCGTTGGTCTCTCCCGTCGGGCCAGGTAGTGATATTGGCAACATAACACGCTCGGCTTCATCGGCGTAATAGCGCAAAAAGTCCACAGCTTCGCGCACTTCAGACACCGCATCGCCCCAGGTTTTGAAAGCTTCTTTGACCAACAGCGCGCAGAAGGTGGGTAACTGAGCATCTAAGTTGTCAGCGGCGACTCTTAAGATCGCAGCACGTTCGGACACTGCTGTTTTGCTCCACATTTTGTAGCTGACTAAGCTTGTTTTTAGAGCTTCAGGGATGGCTGTTACGGAATATTCAGGCACTATAAGAACGACTGCCGTTTGATACGCAGCGAACAACGGTGCACGCATGGTTTCCACCGTTAAATCAACGCCGCTGCTGTTTTTCCTAGCGTTGGCGTGTTCGCCAAACAGCTTGGGCGGTAAAGCAAATGCGCTGTGTGGTTCTAAGCGCAACGGGGAAATCAACAATTCGGCCATCCCGACAGATTCATCGGTCAGCTGGTGCACAAACGACGAATTTGCGCCGTTCTCTAACAGCCTGCGCACCAAATAAGCCAGCAAATCGCGGTGCGCGCCGACTGGGGCGTAGACACGACAAGCAATTAAAGGGTTTTTCAGCACCTCACGGTAAACGCCCTCGCCCATGCCGTGCAGGCGCTGCAGTTCAAATGCTGCGCCGGTTTTCGCGGCCATTTGCAGAATCGCAGCGATGGTGGCGGCGTTGTGGGTTGCAAACTGCGGGTAGATCACATCGGGCGCGTCCAGCAGCGCTTTGGCACAGGCCAAATACGACACATCGGTGTGGTGTTTGTGGGTGAAAACGGGGTAATGCGACATGCCCATCTCTAGGGCGCGTTTAATTTCGCTGTCCCAGTAAGCACCTTTGACCAAGCGGCACATCAGCTTGATTTTGTACTTTTTAGCCAATGCGGCCACATGCTCGATCAACTCCAAAGCGCGGGTTTGGTAGGCTTGCATGGCTAGGCCGAAGCCTTGCCACTGCGGGTAGTTCGCAGCGACTTGGGCAGCCAAAGCTTCGAATACGTCTAGCGATAGTTCCAAGCGATCAACCTCTTCGGCGTCAATCGTCAGGTTGATATTCGCTTTCGCAGCCAATTCGCACAAGCCCCAAACGCGCGGCACCAGCTCGGCCATGACGCGGTTGCGTTGCGCATCTTCGTACCTTGGATGCAATGCACTTAATTTGATCGATATGCCATCATTCTGCGCTGCAGTAGGCGTTTTAGAGTCATTTTGACTGTTATTTATCGATGTAGCCGGCGTATTTTTTACCTGAGTAGCTATCGAAATGATAGCGTTTTTGTAATTTTTTAAGTAGTTTAGTGCATCTTTGTCGGTGCGAGCGCCCTCGCCCAGCATGTCGTAGCTGAAGCGCAGGTTGACTATTTTCTTTCGGGTTGAATCGGCAACCTTCATCGCCTCGCCTATCGTTTGACCGAGAACGAATTGGTGACCCAGAAGTTGAACAGCCCGCAGTGTCGCAGCGACTACGGTTTTGGCACCCAATTTCGTCATCAAGCTTGGAGATTCGGTTTTGCCGGTATTAGCGTTCATTAAATCGGGCAAAA
>JANMTB010000217.1:0-7169 GCA_031390045.1 Polaromonas sp. | reverse complement strand
CCCCGCGCGGGGCCACGATCTTCCCAGCGCAATTATTTTTCGGAAATTATTATTTCATGACCACTATTCGTTTAAAAGAGAATGAGCCGTTTGATGTTGCACTGCGTCGCTTTAAGCGCCAGATAGAGAAATTGGGTTTATTGACAGACCTGCGCGCTCGTGAGTTTTACGAGAAGCCAACCACAGAGCGTAAGCGTAAGAAATCTGCTGCTGTTAAGCGCAACTACAAGCGTATTCGCGCGATGCAGTTGCCAAAGAAGATGTACTAAATCGTATTTGCTTCACAGCAACTCTTCTTACAAACTAAGCCCGCAAGATTTTGTCTGCGGGCTTTTTTACTTTTAAACTTAGAATAAATTGATACAAGGAAAAAACCATGCTACTCAAAGACCAAATCACCGAGGACATGAAAACCGCCATGCGCGCCAAGGACGCTGAGCGCTTGGGCACGATTCGCCTGTTGTTGTCTGCTTGCAAGCAAAAAGAAGTCGATGAGCGCGTCATTTTGGACGATGCCATGGTCATAGCAATCATCGACAAAATGATCAAGCAGCGCAAAGACAGCATTGACGCCTTCACCAAAGCCGACCGCAAAGACATGACGGACAAAGAAGCGGGTGAAATCACCGTGCTGCAGGGCTATTTGCCTGTGCGAATGACGTCAGATGAGGTGCTAACCGCCGTAAAAGCACTTGTTGGAAGCTTAGGTGCTGCGGGTCCTGGCGACATGGGCAAAGTCATGGGCGCGGCTAAGGCGCAATTGGCGGGCAAGGCTGAGATGGGGCAAGTCTCTGCAGCTGTGAAAGCTGCTTTGGCTAACTGAAAATCTTCGTTTCAGCTGCGTCAATCTGCGGCTAAGGAGTAATCCCAATGCGTAGGCAAGTGCGCTTGCAGATTGCGCACTTTTTTCTCTAAAACCTCGATGCGATTGAGATGGCCGAGCAGCATGGCTACTGTGAACAAGTCCAAATCGTAGTCGTGCCGCATCTTGCCCACTTCGCGCAAGGGCGTGACCCACTCCGCACTGAACAGACGCTCAAACATCAAAGGCGATTGTGACGGCGCGGGTGGCAGCGGCGGCAGCGCTTTGTATTCGATCAGTTCATCCAACTCAAACGTGCTCATACCGCAGCAGCGGGAGAGTTCAGATATCGTCACTGTTTCTGTGGCATCTAGCCACATCCATTCAACTGGTTGTTGTAGAAGTTGCGCCATACTGATTCTCCTTGTGTGATGGTGGGGTTGCGCTTGTGGTTGGGGTTGGGGTTGGGGGTTTGCGAGGGTTAAATTGCGACAAGTTGGCCAGCTCTTGGTACAACTCGAGTTCACGGTCAGTGAAAGTGGCAGGAATATTGATGTGCACCAAAGCGTAAAGATCACCTCGGCCGTTCTTGGTTTCAGCACCATCAACAACTTTGGAGCCATTCGATAAGCCGCGACCACGCAGACGCAGCTTGCGTCCAGAGCGCGTGCCGGCAGGCACCGTCAGCAACACTGGCTCGTCCAGCGTCTGCACTTGGACTTCAGCACCCAGCGCAGCTTCCCACGGGGTCAGTGTCAAGTCAAAGTACAAATCGTAGCTATCGGCTCGGAAAACTGGGTGAGGCAAGAGCGCGATATGCAAGTAAATATCACCATCCGCGCCACCATTGCGACCCTTGCCGCCTTTGCCACGAAGGCGCAGTTTTTGTCCTTCGCGCACGCCAGCGGGAATCGTTACTTCTAAGGTGCGGCTGCCCTTGTCGTCGGCCAATTCAAGATTCATTTTGGTGCCATGGTGCGCGTCTGCTAATTTGATATGCACCGTGTTTTCATAATCCCTACCGTGCATCGGCGTCGGCTCGCGCGATGCGTGTCTTGGATCACCGCCATGTCCGCGCCCCATGGCTGCAAACAAGTCAGACAAATCGATATCATCAAAAGAGGCACCACTGCCACTGTTAGCGCTGCCAAAGTTTCCGTCGGCAAAGTCTCGTCGCCACTGCGGGGGTGGTGAAAACTCCTCGCCTACGGGTTGTTTGCCGAGTTGGTCATATGCGGCGCGCTTTTCAGTATCTTTCAAAGTGGCGTAGGCCTCGCCCGCTTCTTTGAACTGCGCTTCGGCATTGGGTTCTTTAGACACATCAGGGTGATACTGACGCGCCAATTTGCGATACGCTTTTTTGATCTGATCAACGTCAGCGTCTCGCGGTACGCCCAGCACAGCGTAGTAATCTTTGTATTTCATAATGAAAACGCCATTGACTCCAAACGGTCAGTCTAAAACCGCCGCGGCGCTGCGTTTGTAGGATAAGACGCATAAAATGCGTCTCTATTTGCTCACTACTAGCTCACTGCTAGCTCACTACTAGCTCACTGCTAGCTCATTACTAGCGACTTATTCACTGGCTGTTCATCAACTCCCTGCCACTTTCATCCGGTTCAGCAACACCGAGCCCATCGTTTTCGCACCCGACACATAGATATCCGACCCTATAGCCTCAATGCCCTTCAGCATGGTTTTGAAGTTGCCGGCGATGGTGATTTCATGCACCGGGAAGGCGATCACGCCCTTTTCCACCCAAAAACCGCTTGCTCCGCGTGAATAGTCACCCGTCACGCCGTTGACACCTGAGCCCATCATTTCTGTCACAAACAAGCCTGTACCAAGTTTGCGCAACATCTCGTCCAAATCTTCACCCGCTTGGGTACGTGTCGAGGTCATCGTCAAATTATGCGATCCACCAGCGTTGCCCGTCGTTTTCATGCCCAGCTTGCGTGCGCTGTAGCTGCCCAAAAAGTAGCCTTCGACCACGCCAGATTTGATGACCTGCCTCGCTTTGACGCGCACGCCCTCGTCGTCAAACGGCGAGCTGCCGTTGCCACGAACCACAAACGGGTCTTCCATCACGTTGATGTGCTTCGGTAAAACTTGCTTACCTAAAGAATCCAACAAAAACGAGCTTTTGCGATACAGCGCCCCACCGCTGATGGCATTCACCAAACCGCCCAACAAACCGCCAGCAACAGGAGATTCAAACAACACCGGGCATTCGGTCGTCGGGATTTTGCGGGACTTGAGGCGACTCAGCGCACGCTGGGCAGCATAGCGGCCAATGGCTTGGGGCGATGCCAAATCGTCAAAGCTGCGTCCCGTGCTGTACCAGCCGTCGCGCTGCATGTCGTCGCCACGGCCGGCGATGGGCGATACCGACATCGACTGCCGCGAGCTGGCATAACCGCCGCGAAACCCATGCGTGTGTGCGCTGAAAAAGTGGCTTTGCTGGGCAGACACACCCGCACCTTCGCTGTTGGTGATGAATCTTTTGCTTGTGTTCAATGCCGCAGCTTCGCACTCTAACGCCAGTACGGCGGCTTGCTCACTCGTCTCCGCCCAAGGGTGAAACAGGTCTAAATTGATGGCGGCAATTTCAGCCTCAGAAGCAATATCCGCTTCGTCAGGCAATGCCGCAAACGGGTCTTCCGCCGTGAAGCGGGCAATGTCAAACGCCGCTTGCACCGTGCGCTCGATGGCGGCTTTGGAGAAATCAGACGTGCTGGCGTTGCCGCGCCGCTGCCCCACATAAACCGTGACACCCAATGATTTGTCGCGGTTCCGCTCCACATTTTCCAGCTCGCCTTTACGCACAGAAACGCTCAAACCGCAGCCCTCAGAGGCATCAGCGCCAGCATCGGTTGCGCCAATTTTCTTGGCGTGGGAGATGGCGCTGTCCACCAAATCTTCAAAAAATGGGCGGGAATAGGCGAAACCTGCTGATTTAGTGGCTTGTGATGACTTCAAAGTGGTGTTTTTCATGGGTTTTCTATAGTTGGCGCACAGTCAATATCTAGCGCAAGGGCTTATGATACTTGCTTACTCAGACACTAGCTATTTAGTGGCGAGATAGACATACGAGAACGCAATCATGGCAGGCAAATTCAAAAAAGGTTATTACGTCAACGGGCACTTTGTCGCGGAAGACAGCGCGGTTGACCTAGAGCTCAAGCGCGAGATGAAAGGCCGGCACGAAACCAGCCGCACCGACGACAAACGCGAAAGCGACGAGCTGCAGGCACTGGGCGAAAGCTTGCTCATTCTGAGCGCCGAGCAGCTGGAAGCCATCGGTTTGGGCGAAAAACTGCTGGATGCTCTGGCAGAAACCCGCCGAATCACCAACTTTGAAGGCCGCCGCCGCCAGATGCAGTTTGTCGGCAAACTCATGCGCAAACTGGAGCCTGAGATGATTGAGGCCGCCAAAGCAGCCATCGTCAACAAAACCACAGGCTCCGCCGCCGACAAAATGGCCTTGCACGTGGCAGAAAAGTGGCGCGACGACCTGATCGCCAATGACGACGCTTTCCAGCGCTGGATCGGCATCAAACCCGAAACCGACACCCAGCAACTCCGCGCCCTCATCCGCCAAGCCCGCAAAGACCAAGAAGCCATGGTCAAAGCCCCCGCCGGCACCCCCCACCGCCAAGGCCGCGCGTATCGGGAGATTTTCTTGCTGGTGCGGGAGGGGTTGGAGCATGAAGATAGAGCGCATGATGCTCCTGAGACAGGTCAATATTAGGCTATTTTTGCTATTTATTTAATAGTAACTAAGGCAATGAATACGTCGGCTAGACGCCATTTTAACCACTAAAAATTATCAATAAAATGATAGCAATGACAAATCCACACGACCCCATCAAAATCGGCATCGTCTCCATCAGCGACCGCGCTTCAACGGGGGTGTATGTTGACCAAGGCTTGCCTGCTCTGCAAAGCTGGCTGACTGCGGCACTGCAAAACCCGATTACGTTTGAGCCACGGCTGATTCCTGATGAAACGGCCAAAATCAGCGCGACGTTGGTGGAACTGGTGGATTTAGGCTGTTCACTGGTACTGACCACCGGCGGCACGGGGCCTGCGCTGCGGGACGTGACGCCTGAGGCGACGCTGGCAGTTGCGGACAAGGAGATGCCGGGGTTTGGTGAGCAGATGCGTCAGATCAGTCTGAAGTTTGTACCCACGGCGATTTTGTCGCGGCAGGTGGCGGTGATTCGCGGGAACAGCCTGATCATCAACCTGCCTGGGCAGCCTAAGGCGATTGCCGAGACGCTGGAAGGGCTGAAAAACGCCGATGGCTCGCAGGCCGTGGCGGGGATTTTTTCAGCTGTGCCCTACTGTGTTGATTTGATTGGTGGGCCGTACATGGAAACGAATGATGCGGTTTGTAAGTCATTCAGGCCGAAAACGGCGATTCGAGCGCCAAAAATCTGAATCCGAAACTGGTTTTGTTCCCCACTTTGAAAAAGGGGGGTTAGGGGGGATTTTTACTTCCCAATCAACTGATTCAGCTTCTCCGCCTCAAAGCATTCTTTGAGTGAAGCCTCACTGGGCAAGCAGTCGCCCACTTTACCAGTGCGAACCAATTGCTCTAAAGCTTGCCACAGCAGCGCGATTTGTTGGTCGTGTGTGGTGGCACTGTCTACCAAGCCGCGTAGGGCTTGGCTGACGGGGTCGGCGTCTTGGGTGATGCCGTAAGCGCTGAATTTAGGGTCTTGCGTCGTCACATCGGCACTTTCGCCCTCTTTGCTTAAGATGATGCGCGCCGGAATGCCCACCGCCGTCGCGCCTGCGGGCACGGGTTTGATGACCACCGCATTGCTGCCGATTTTGGCGTTGTCGCCCACGGTGAAGCCGCCTAAAACCTTGGCTCCCGCACTGACGACCACGTTTTTGCCCAACGTGGGATGGCGTTTGGCGCCTTTGTAGAGTGAGGTGCCGCCCAGCGTGACGCCTTGGTAAATGGTGCAACCGTCGCCAATTTCAGCGGTTTCGCCCACGACAACACCCATGGCATGGTCAAAAAACACGCAATTGCCCACGATGGCAGCAGGGTGGATTTCGATACCCGTCAGCAAACGCCCAATATTCGACACAAAGCGAGCCAGCCATTTGAGCCCCAAGTTCCAGCAGCCATGCGCGAAGCGGTGCAATATGACGGCGTGCAGGCCGGGGTAGCAGGTCAGCACATCCCAAGCGTTACGCGCAGCGGGGTCGCGAGCTAGGATGCATTGAATATCGGAGCGGATTCTTGAAAACATAGGCTTAGTTTAATCAGTTATTTCAAACTGAGTTCGTCACGGTTTTTTCGCGTTTTCACTCATCGCCTTGGCAATACCACGCAAGATGTGAATCTCCTCTGGGCTGAGCGCTGCGCGGTTAAACAGCTGATTCAGCCGTGGCATTAGCTTTTTAGGCGCGGCAGGGTCTAAAAAGCCAATGTCAGCGAGGGATTTCTCCCAATGTTGCAGCATGCCGGTGACTTGGGCGGCGTCGGCCAAGGGCTTGTTTTCGACGCCAACAACGGGGGATTCAGCGCCTTCCGAAGGGAAACCGCCCAAAGTCAACCGCCACTCATAGGCAATCAGTTGAATAGCTGCCCCTAAATTCAGCGAACCAAACTGCGGATTCGTAGGAATGCTCAGCGCCACGTTGCAGCGGTAAACGTCGTCATTGGCCATGCCAAAGCGCTCTGAGCCGAACAAAAAGCCCATACCCGAAGCAGAAACTGCGGTTTCAGCTTCAGAATTCGTCAATTCATCGGATTTATAGGTTAAATCAGGCTCTAGCCGTCTTATTTGTTGCCTAAACTGCTCATTTTTTAATAGCAAATCGAAATGTTCTCGTGGACTGCGGGTCGGTGGCCCAAAGTCGCGTGGCGTCATCGCCGTGGCGCACAGGTGGGTCATGCCATCCAATGCTTCTTCTAGGGTTTCCACGATGCGGGCGTTATTTAGCACGTCTAACGCCCCACTGGCACGCTGAATTGTCTCCTCCCGCCGCAGCACATTCGCCCAGCGCGGGGCAACCAGCACCATATCGGTAAACCCCATGGTTTTCATAGCGCGGGCGGCAGCGCCCACATTGCCGGCGTGGCTGGTGTTTATTAGTATGAAGCGGGTTTTCATGGGGAATTGACTGCAAGAGCAGCCGAAATAAGGCGGTTAAAATAGCACTATTGTATTTTTGCTTGCAAAGTACGCATAATCCGCCATCGCTGCGGTTTTTTTAAGCTCTTAACTACAACTTATGTCGCCCAATCTACACCCCATGATCAACGTGGCCGTCAAGGCTGCCCGTGCTGCTGGCTCTCTTATCAACCGCGCTGCGCTGGATATCGAGTCGGTGCGCGTCTCTA
>JANMTB010000091.1:0-11117 GCA_031390045.1 Polaromonas sp. | reverse complement strand
CAAATTCAAAGCATTTTTAGACCACGCCATGCGACTGGGGGCAGACAAAATTGCAACTGGCCACTACGCTAGGGTGCGCTTAAACGAGGCGTCACAGAAATACGAACTCCTCAAAGGAAGGGATGCCAGCAAAGACCAAAGCTATTTTTTACACCGGCTGAACCAAGAACAGTTGTCCAAAACGTTATTCCCCGTCGGAGAGTTACAAAAAACGGAAGTTCTTAAACCCGTGGTCGTTGAAGCGGTCGTTGAATTGCCACCTGCACCAGCGACTACGCCCGCCCCAGCACCTGTTATTCCCGCTGCGGTTGCTGCAACGCCTGCTCCTGCCGCACCAGCCGCTGCAGCACCAGCGGCGGCGGCAGTGGCTTCCGTACCCGCAGCACCTGCTGCAGCGCCTGCGGTTGCTCCGTCAACGGGTGCATCAAATCGTGCAATTTCAACCACAAGCGCCGCGCCTAGTGCGGGTGCTACTGCTGCATCAGCGCCTTTAGGGTCGGGTGCTCCATCATTAAGTGGTGCGCTTGCCAATCCATTGGGTTCGGGAAACCTTGGTGTGCCCTCAACAGGAAGTGGCTCAACTTACGTTCCCGGTCGTCGCGGCGGCTGGGCTGCTGGTGAACTGCAGCGAGCTTCAAGTGCGCAGCTAAACCCCAATAAACGCCTTGAAAACTACGAAATTGAATTTGAAAAAGCAAAAAAAGAAGATTGCTTGCACCCCACGAATCCAAGCCTGCGCAATGGGGTGCGAATGTTAAACGGCGATTGCCCCAAATAAATTGAAAAGATAAACGAGGAAATTAGATGAAAAACATCAAACCACTTTTTGCGACGGCATTCATTTTCTTAGTCAACATAGCCCATGCGCAAACGGTCGCTCCTGCGGCAACGCCAACTGAAGCGTTAACGCCTTCCCCTGCCATCGCACCTGTAGTAGAGAACCCCTATGGATTAGCCGCCGTTTGGGGACAGGGCGATTGGGTGGCAAAAACCACTTTGCTCTTGCTCATCATCATGTCGCTGGCCAGCTGGTATGTGTTGATCAGCAAGTTGATCGCTCAAAAACGTATGCAGGATATGGCGAAGGATGCTGAGCTTGCTTTTTCTAAAGCTGCTAATTTGCAACAAGGCGCGAGCGCCATGGCTGCTGACAGCCCGTATCGCTTCATCGTCGATGCTTCGCTGGATGCTGTGCAGCAACACCCCAGCGTGGCGGGTCAGGTTGATTTGAATACGTGGGCGGCACAAAGCATTGAGCGCTCTGTGGCTACGGTGCAAGGCAATTCGCAACAAGGTTTGGCTGTGTTGGCAACCGTCGGCTCGACAGCGCCGTTCGTGGGTTTGTTCGGTACGGTTTGGGGGATTTATAACGCGTTGGTGAAAATAGGCGCATCTGGTCAAGCTTCCATAGACAAAGTGGCCGGACCTGTAGGCGAGGCTTTGATCATGACCGCGATTGGCTTGGCCGTTGCTGTGCCAGCCGTGTTGGGCTACAACTGGCTGGTACGTCGCAACAAAGTAGGCATGGATGGCGTGCGTGCTTTCGGCTCAAACTTGCACACCAATTTGCTGCAACAAGCAGACAAACCAAAGATTAAATAAGCGCACGAATAATATGGCAATCACATTCAATAAAAGCCGCAACGACGACGACGCGTTGATGGCAGAGATCAACACCACGCCTTTGGTGGATGTGATGCTGGTGTTGCTGATTATTTTCTTGATCACCATTCCAGCGGTGACGACGTCAATTCAGGTGAAGCTGCCGAAAGAAAAGATTATCAAAAGTGAAGTGCAGTTGGAGACTATCGTTATCTCTGTAGACGCAAATTCCGTTCGGTATTGGCGTAATGACCCAATTACAAGCCCACAAGATTTTCAAAGCCGTTTAGACGCCATCAAAAAAATGAATGACAAGCCAACAGTTCACATCCGTGCCGATGCGAGCGTGAGTTTTGATGCTATTGGAAAACTAGTCTATGGTTTGAAAGAAGCGGGTGTAGTGAGTATTGGTTTCATCACGCAGCCTCCTGATAAAAACTAATCATTTCGGAAGACAAATACATGGCAATGAACATCGGTCAATCAAGCTCCACATCTGGTGATCTAGATGTCATGCTGGAAATGAATACAACCCCCTTGATCGATGTTATGCTGGTGCTGCTGGTAATGTTGATCATCACCATACCTTTGAATATGCATTCAGTAACTCTTGATGTGAGTTCTCAATCGCAGGACAACAACATTAAACCCAAAGAACCAATTGTTATTGAGATCAAAAAAGGAAACCAAATCACTTGGGATGGCAGACCTGTTCTTGATTTAGTGATTTTAGAGGGCTATATGAAAGCCGAGGCGCAGAAAAAGCCAGAAGATCAATTAGAAATTCATTTCAAACCAGAGCCTGAAGCTAAATACGAAGATGTCGCACGAGTCATGGCGACAGCACAGCGTGTAGGACTCCAAAAAATTGGTATTGCAAACACAGAAGTGTTCGCTCCTAAACTTTAAGTGCTCGCAGCGCTGATAATCCCCCCACCGTACCAAACAAGCCAACGAACGGCGCAGTAGAGCCAACCGTTGCCAACACGGCAAGCCCTTGCTGTGAATTGCCCTGCACAATGGCAACAGATCGTTCAATACTTTGCGCAGCCCAAGTGTTTAAATCAACCTGGCCAGCCACGCTAGGGTGCTGCTGAACGGCCTCCAGTGACGATTCCACCATAAACCGGTAAGGGCTTTCTGCTGTCAGCGACTTAACGCCTTGTTGCAAGCTACTTGCTTTTGCGAAAGCAGCTTCAGCTTCATTTGCCATCGTCTGCAATCGCTTTTGCTCAAGCAGTTTACTGATAAGCACATACCAGCTAGCCAGTGACATGATGATTAAAAGCAAGATCGTTGTTTTCGCCACCCAATCGCCTTGCCCCCAGACAGCGGCTAAACCGTAGGGATTTTCAGCTGCGGGCGTGATGGCAGGTGATGCTGCAAGTGTCACAGTTGGTGCAGCCGCTTGAGCATGTGCAAGCGAAAAGCTACACATGCTGAACAGGATCATCGTCGCCGTTGTCACTGCTTGATTTGAAAGTTTATTGATTTTTTGCATCATAAGTTCCTAAGTTACATATCATTGTTATTTGGGGCAATCACCATTGAGCAGCCTGTTGATAACTAGCAGACTTCCCTCTTTCATACAGTCTTTCTTACCCGCTTTGTCAAATTCAATTTCGTAATTTTCAGCACGTTTATTGGGGTTCAATTGCGCGCTTGAAGCTCGCTGTAATTCACCGCTAGCCCAGCCACCACGTCGTCCGCCTTGGTACATAGAACCTGATGCGGGTGGAGCGCCGCCACTTAAGCCAGAGCCTAACGGATTCGCCAACGCCCCACTTAACGATGGTGCACCTGAACTTGTTGGTGCAGGTGCACCAGTAGCACCCGCATTAGGCGTGGCATTTGTTGTTGAAATTGCGCTGCTTGACCTACCAGTTGATGGAGTAACCGCTGGTGCTGCAGCCGGAGCAGCGGAAGCTGAAGCTGAAGCTGCGGGTGTAGCAGCAGGTGCAGACGCGTTCGTGGGTTCTGCAGCCGGCGTTGCGGCAGCTTGTGCGGCAGGTGTCGGTATTGGTGTAGCAGCAACTGCGACAGGGATAGCAGGTGCTGGCGATGGTGTTGGTGCAGGCGGTAATTCAGTAGCAACCTCAATCTCCATAGGTCTTGGTGCTTCTTTTGGGATGACCTTAGGCGTTTCTTGAACAAGCTCTTTCGGCACTTGCACTTCTACTGGTTTAACTTCCGGTCTAACTTCCACTACTTTTTCAGCGGGCTTTGGCAAGGCCACTGGTTTCTCAACCGGCTTCTCAATCGGTTTAGGTGGTTCAAGCGGTTTTGGCGGTATGGGCAGTGGATCAACCGGCTTGGTGATCGTTTTGTTCACCACCATTGGCTTCACAATGGGTTTGACGGGTTCAGGTGGTTTGGGTAAAGTTATTACTTTTTTTGGCGGTGGTGGTTTTGGCAAAGGTTGTGTGATGGGCAAATTCAGCATCACCACAGTTTCACGCACTGCGCGCTGTACGGGTGCGGTTTGCAATAGCAGCCAAAGTAAAGCAATGTGCACGACGCCGACGACCAACAGCGCTGGAGGCGATAAACGAGCGCCAGGCAATCGTTGTGCAGTGGTCGTAAGAATCATTAGCTTAATGATATAGGTTTTTGCTGCCAAGCAAAGAGCGTACCCAGCCATAAGGCAAAAGCGGAGATTAGCAAACCCCGCGCTAACCCGCCATCACCATCAGCAATCCAGCCAACCATCGTAGGCCCGACAATTTGTCCAGCCGCAAACACCACAGTGAAGGCGCTGATACCTTTCGCCCATGCTGATTGTGGTAAATTATGTCTAACCAACGCTGTCGTAGAAGCCACAATCGATAAAAACACAGCCCCAAACAACACCCCTGAAAACACCAGTGCTGGTACCCAATCCGTCAATGCGGGAATGACAATAGCACAACCTAGCAAAAAATTGAGAATAGCCAGCGCTTGCCCACCTTTGTATTTATCAAGCAAACCAGCCCAAAAACGTGATGATGCCATCACCGCCAGCCCCAAAAGGGTATAAAAAATAGTGATGGTTGGCGTAGTCGCTGCCTGCTCACGCAACAATGCAATGACAAACGTCATATAACCAATATAGCCCACACCAAACAAGCTATAACCCGCTAAGGCAAAAGCAAACGCGTTCCAACTAAATGTCTGTTGTTGCTTCGTCGATTGTGATGTTTGACTTGAAGAAGCAGGTAATGCAAAGCGCATAAGGGCCGCCGATTTCAACATCAAGATCAAAGTTGACAACGCGCAACTCAAGGCCAAAACCCACCAAGCCCATACCCATGCATGGGCTTGACCATGCTTAAAATAATCGACACTCGGCACAGCCCATGTTGAAAACACAATGCCAAGTCCCACCCCACCGTAATACACCCCCAATATCAATCCACTTTTTTCAGATTGCTGTGACCCTATCTGCGCTGCCAACAAACCTCCGGAGACAAACACCCAAGCGCTGGCTATGCCGGCAAGCAAACGCTGCAGCAGCAAAGGCTCGGCGCTGGTGAAAAATCCTGTGAGCGCCATAAACAAACTGGCCATCGCTGAGCCCATCAACAATATACGGACTGCATTGAAACGCTTTAACAGCATGGGCAAGCTGAGTGCGCCAATCAAGTAACCCAGTGCGTTTATCGTGTTCATTGCACCCGCCAAGGTATAGCTCCAACCTAAATCTGCACGCATGCTGGGCAAGAGTAAGCCGTAAGAAAACCTAGTCACACCCAGTGACACCGCAGCCCCCAAAGCTAAGACCATCGCCAACGCTAGATTTTGCCGAAAGTTGCAGGACATCAACTCATCTTTGTTTGATTGTGTTCGGGGCATGCCGTATTGTGCTGCAACTTGCTGTCGAAACTTTACATAGCATTACATGGCCGATATGCTTCGTTTGCATGACCCTCAGATACTTAACCTCAATCCAGAGCCCATTCCGCAACAGGTAACGACGCTGGAGTTATTTAACTCTTTAAGGATTTATGATGAAACTATCTAGCAAACACTTACTATTGACCACCTTAATGGCAACTTGCGGATTTGCTGCATTTGCGCAAAACACTGCACCAACAGCGCCAGCAGCCGGTGCACAGCCACAAATGCAAGACCGGATGTACCGTGGCGACTCTTCAAGCATTCGTGAACGCATGTTTGGCAGCCACCAAGAGCGCATGGTCAAACGCCAAGCTGAATTGAAAACCAAACTGAAAATTACCCCAGCACAAGAAGGCGCTTGGACGACTTTCACAGCATCTATGCAGCCACCAGCAGGCGGCATAATGGGCATACGCCATGACACTAAAGTAAAAGCTGATATGGACAAAATGACCACGCCAGATCGTATCGACAAAATGCGTGCACTTCGCGTAGAACGCATGACTGCTATGACTGCTGCGATGGACAAACGTGGCGCTGCCACAAAAACCTTTTACGCGGTGCTGTCCTCTGAGCAAAAAGCAGTGTTCGACGCAGTTGCTATGCACGGCGGTCGACATGGCATGGTCGGTGAGCATGGCGGTCGCAGTGAACGCGGCGGTCATGGTGGAAAGGGTGAGCACGGCCGTATGGGCCATAACAGCTAAAAACGCATTCCCCTAGCCATAAAAAGCCAAAAACGCAGTCAATTTCGGTTGCTGCGTTTTTTTACGGTTGAATGGGTTTTACGCCAAAAGCTTTTTCAATTCACCGCTGTTGATAAGTTTGATCACGTCATTCGCGCCACCAATCAACATGCCTTCGACAAAAACCATGGGAAACGTTGGCCAACCCGTCCACATTTTCAAAGCATTGCGCTTACGCCACTCACTCAAGTAACTGCCGTAATCTAAATCATGGTGAGTAACACCAGCTTCATCTAAAGCCTTACGTGCCTTTTTCGGCATCGGGTTCAAACCCATACCTACGACAACCACAGGGTATTTAGCAACTGCTGCTTGAACTTCCCCTACGATGGCTTGCTGGCTTTCCGCCACAAAAGAGCGGATGGCAGGGTGAATATTTGATTCGTCAAGAAGTGCACGTGGCATAGAAATCCTAAAAGTAGTGTGCAAAAGAAAATAAAAAAATATTACTATTATTCAGAGCTTTAGATATCAATCATCTCAAAGTCCACCTTAGCGACGCCACATTCTGGACAAGACCAAGTGGCAGGCACGTCTCTCCACAAAGTGCCAGCGACGAAACCGTCTTCCGGTCGACCAGCTGTTTCGTCGTATACAAAGCCGCAAACGATGCAAATATATGTTTTCATGGTGCTTTCTAAAGATTGAAGGTTCAATATAGATAGATTTATGTGGATGTAAGCTGTGATTGTCTTACATAGACTATGTGTATTTACATGCGGAAACAAATCTTGTAACTCAAGGTGCGCAATCATAGCTATAGCTAAAATCAATTAGCTTATAAAAGTTAATAGTTTTAATATTCTCTCTGTGATGCCTAGCTATCCGCTAAGGGCGCACTTAAAAGGAACCAAACATGACAACCGAAGCAAAATGCCCGTTTCCAAGCGAAGCAGCGCAGCGTAAGAACACCCGCACCCGTGGCAATACCGATTGGTGGCCAGAACAACTCAACCTGAAGGTACTGCACCAGCAGTCTGACATGTCCAACCCTATGGGCGATGAGTTCGTCTATGCAGAGGAGTTCAAGACGCTGGACCTAAACGCGGTGATCAAAGACCTGCATGCCCTGATGACCGACTCGCAGTCTTGGTGGCCGGCGGATTACGGCCATTACGGGCCGTTTTTTATCCGCATGGCGTGGCATGCC
This sequence comes from Polaromonas sp., assembly GCA_031390045.1. GTDB lineage: Bacteria > Pseudomonadota > Gammaproteobacteria > Burkholderiales > Burkholderiaceae_C > Aalborgiella. The sequence continues at coordinate 3,743 of JANMTB010000091.1, read as the reverse complement.
GCTGGCACCTACCGTATATCGGATGGTCGCGGCGGCAGTGGTAGTGGCGAGCAACGCTTTGCCCCGCTCAATAGCTGGCCTGACAACGGCAACCTCGATAAAGCGCGTCGGTTGTTGTGGCCGATCAAGGCGAAGTATGGCCGCAAGCTGTCGTGGGCGGATCTATTCATCCTCACCGGCAACGTTGCGCTCGAGTCGATGGGCTTCAAGACCTTCGGATTCGGCGGTGGCCGACCGGACGTCTGGGAGCCGACAGATATCAACTGGGGCGCCGAGGCAGAGTGGCTGGGTGATGAACGCTACAGCGGCGACCGCGAACTGGCCGACCCCTTGGCCGCCGTGCAGATGGGCTTGATTTACGTAAACCCGGAAGGCCCTAATGGCAAACCCGACCCGCTCGGCTCAGCGCGTGACATCCGCGAAACCTTCGCCCGCATGGCAATGAACGACGAGGAAACGGTGGCGCTCACCGCTGGCGGTCACACCTTTGGAAAATGCCACGGTGCCGTCGACTCCAAGCACATCGGCAAAGATCCAGAAAGTGCTGGCATTGAAAACATGGGACTGGGCTGGACTAACAGCTTTGAGACCGGACACGGCGTGCACGCCTTCACTAGCGGTATCGAAGGCGCATGGACCAAGAACCCGACTAAATGGGACAACGGCTACTTCGACAACCTGTTCGGCTACGAATGGGAGCTGACAAAGAGTCCCGCTGGTGCGCAACAATGGAAGCCCGTTGGCAGCACCGGCGACGGCACTGTGCCAGACGCGCACGACCCCAACAAACGCCATGCACCGATGATGACGACGGCCGACATGGCCATGCGCATGGACCCGGCATACGAGAAAATTTCACGCCGCTATAGAGCCAATCCACAGGAGTTCGCGGACCAGTTCGCTAGAGCCTGGTTCAAGCTGACGCACCGCGATATGGGACCGTTCCCGCGCTATCTCGGTCCGCTGGTTCCGAAGGAAGAACTGCTGTGGCAAGACCCGGTTCCCGTCGTTGATCACCCCCTCGTCAACGATCAGGACGTGGCCGCGTTGAAGGCGAAGATTCTTTCCTCGGGTCTGTCCACCTCGCAGCTGGTCACGACGGCTTGGGCGTCGGCATCGACCTTCCGGGGCAGTGACAAACGCGGCGGCGCTAACGGCGCACGCATTCGCCTGGCCCCGCAAAAGGATTGGGAAGTCAACCAGCCGGCTGAATTGGCAAAGGTGCTGGCGAAGTTGGAGGCGGTGCAAAAAGCCTTTAACGACGCACAATCTGGTAGCAAGAGAGTTTCCATGGCCGACGTGATTGTGCTGGGTGGTTGCGCTGCGGTCGAAGCGGCGGCCAAGAAGGCCGGCCAGAACGTCACCGTGCCGTTTTCGCCGGGCCGCACCGACGCTTCGCAGTCACAAACCGACGCGCACTCGTTTGCGCCGCTAGAGCCGAAAGCGGACGGCTTCCGCAACTACGTACGCAAAGGACATGAATCATCGGTGGCAGAGCAGCTCGTGGACCGTGCCAACCTGCTCACACTGACCGCGCCCGAGATGACCGTACTGGTCGGCGGCCTTCGTTCACTAGGCACGAATGTGGGTGAAGCCAAACACGGCGTGTTTACAGAACGTACTGATGAGTTGAAGAACGACTTCTTCGTGCGGCTACTGGACATGAACACGACATGGAAGAAATCGTCCGATAGCGACTTCGTACTAGAGGGGCGCGACCGGAAAACCGGCGAACTCAAGCTCACCGCCACGGTAGTCGACCTGGTCTTTGGTTCCAACTCGCAGCTTCGCGCGCTGGCTGAAGTTTATGCCAGCAGCGATTCGCAAGATGTGTTCGTGCAAGACTTCGTAGCGGCTTGGAACAAGGTGATGAACCTTGATCGCTACGACCTCTCCTGATATCAGACAGCTTTGTAAAAAATGTAATCAGCCTGGTAGCGAACGATTTGTTTGTTACCAGCGTTGCTTGCATCACAAGCCGCCGCTGGCGCTACTCCGCCAGAGGTGGCCACACGCTGGATATAGGTCACACCCATCATCGCGCCCGAGCCCATAGCAGGGTTAGCTTTGACAAGTTGCAGCGGGATATTGCCTGCGCTGCTAGGCGCAACTGCCACTTGCGCGCCTGTCAGTTTCGAGCCATCCATGCTTTCCCAAGTCGCTGGTGGGCCGTAATATTTGCCAACTTGCTTGCCACTGCGGTCGTTTAACTTGGCATCTGGCCCGACAAACACCCATTCAAACTGGCCAGCCATGTCTTTTTTCGGGCTGCATTGGTAGGTGATATCGCCAGCACCCACGGTTTCCATGGCTACTTTGTGGCCAGCAGGCACTTGCACGGCAGCAGGCAAGCTAGCTTGCGAGTACATGCTAGCCATCATGGGTTTGGCAGGCGACATGCTGCCGCAGGCGGTGAGTACAGAGGCTGCCAAAACAGATGATGCAGCTACTAATTGGCGAGATGTGATTTTCATAAAAACTCCAAAGTTGTTGAACAACTTATACGCAATGTGTTGTTAGTTTGGATTCAGACTTCTCGCGAATAGTGTGAATATTCACAAAAACCCCTTTTAAACTAGTATTTTTTGCAATTATGCTTAAAATTTAATGATATCTTTAGTTTACATTTTAAGGTAACGATCATGATTAAATTTATCTTTTTAAGATTGACAGCAATCTTAATGCTGCTTGCATACTCAACGCTTTCGCACGGACAGTCAAATGTGGTTCGTCTGGGGCAAATCGTTCCACTGTCGGGTGGGCTTGCTAACGTTGGTAAAGAAATCAACGCTGTCACGCTAGCCACCATTGCGAGACACAATAGCCTCAACAAGTTACAAATAGAACTGTTAACTGAAGACGACGGCAACCAGCCAGAACGCAGTGCCGCCGCAGTGGCCGCTTTGTCAAACCGGGCGATTGGTTTTCTATCTTGTTTTGGTACGGTTAGCTGTTTGGCGCAAATGCAAGCCACACAAGATTTGAATTTACCTTTGATAGGTCCGATTGCGGGCGCACCACAACTGCGCGACAAAAAAGCGAGACATGTCATTGCTATACGCGCGTCCGCGACGGACGAAATCAACCGCTTGATCAAGTTTTCGCAAGCCGTAGGCTTTACGCAACTGACTGTTGCAGTACAAGACGATGGTTTCGGACAAGCTTACCAAAAGGCACTGGCACAAGTTTTGGAAGGCTCGGGCATACAGGTCAAAGAGATTGCTCTGTTCAGCCCGCAACAGCCAAACTATGACGCAATTGCCAAAACTTTAAAGAAATCTCCCTCTAATGCGCTCATGCTGCTCGCAAATGCCACACATTCTTTGGGTATCTTAAAGTCTTTGAATAATCTGGGGGCTTTCCCCTTTGTACTTAATTTGCCTGGCCAAGCCAACGCCATGTTTGCCAATAGCATGAAAAGCTACAAAGGCGGCGTGTCGTTTGCCACCGTCACCCACAGTCCTTGGGAGAAAAAATTGCAAATCCAACGTGATTACCATGAGACCATGGCCGCTGCCAATATCTCAAACTACTCCTACTTGGGTTTTGAGGCTTACATGAACGCCAGAATTACTATTGAAGCCATTGTTCAATCTAGACAATTAACACCCAGCACGCTACTAGGAACGCTACAAATGGGTCAATTCTCAATCGGCGGTTGGGAATGGCGAAAAGCTGATCCTTATGCTGCGCGCTTCACCGACCTTGCCATCTTACGAGCAGATGGTACTTACAAGCACTGA
>JANMTB010000068.1:0-2757 GCA_031390045.1 Polaromonas sp. | reverse complement strand
TGGTCGTGCAAGACCACGGCATGAGCACCCAACTGGCGCGCATGCTGAAGCAGGCCGGCCAAACCGCGCCTGAAGTCAAACCCGTGCTGGAAGTGAACGCCGAGCATCCGCTGGTTAAGAAGCTGGAAGGCTCCGCCCACTTCAACGACTTGGCGCACATTTTGTTTGACCAGGCGCTGTTGGCTGAAGGCGGTATGCCGAGCGACCCGGCGGCTTATGTGAGACGGGTGAATGCGTTGTTGGTTTAACGAATAGTGCAGATCGGGTGTAGCAAGCGCTTAATCCTGATTTAATCAAGGTTGTAAAAGAGCAGCTGTACTTGACCTCCCAGCGCATCAATTACGTGCTGTTTTCCAGTCCTAGCACCAGTCGTTAACTACGTAAAGAAACTACTTAAATGAGAAATTTTTTTCAATCTTTGCTAAAAGACGGCAATCTTAAAGAAAAAGTAATGAATTGGATGGATTTAGTAGGACTTGCACTTATTTGGGGGGGTGCATATTTTTTTGAAAAATGGGAAGGTTTTTTATTTTGGATGGTTATGTTGACTGGGGGAGCATTAGCTTATACAAGTTCCTACGGCGGACTGGCAAAAAAATTTGGTTATAAACCATTCACAAACGACCCATTAGGTTGGAGAAAAGCAAAAGAAAGCTATTTGAAGAAAGATGGTGAAGAGGAGTCGAAATCATCGGTGAATTCAAGTGCTGAAGATCTAAAGAAGTAAATTGGATCATTCGTAGTCAATACCGAGGACAGGACTTGTCTTTTGCTTATTGAATACGCAAAACCACTCGATTTAGCCTCAAATATGACTCTAGCCGGCGTATTTATTGCCTAAGATGCTAGATTATTTATAGCAAAATGTTAAAGTCGACTTTGATGATTTTTTACCTGTCAAATTCGGCACCAGCCGGCGTATTCATTGCCTAGACTGCTATCATATTTGAGTAAAAATGGATTACTCGTGTCAACATACAAAAACTGACCGTTTGACAACACTTCCTTAGATATGTATCATGAGACATACCATGTCATTTGGAGATTAACATGCTACAAACCGCCAAAATATTTGCCACAGGTCGCAGCCAAGCGGTGCGCTTGCCGTTGGAGTTTCGGTTTGACGTGGCTGAGGTTTTTATTCGACATGACCCCAACACGGGTGATGTGGTGTTGTCGCGCAAACCTACCGATTGGCAGGGCTTGCTGGATGCTGTCGCCCTAAACGCGCAAGACGATTTGCTGATTGAACGCCGCCAAAGCAAAACCCCTGCATCTCCACGCCGTGACCCTTTTGAGGGCTGGACTGAATGACGCTGCGGTACATGCTGGATACCAATATCGTCAGCCATATCATGCAAGGGCGCGACAGTGACTTGCTGGCGAGATTGACCCAAGTTCCTATGGGTCACGTGGTGATTTCTAGTGTGACTTTGGCTGAGTTGGAGTATGGGCTGCACCGCAAAGGGCATCCTGTTCGCTTAAAAAATGCGTTGTTCCAAGTGCTGCTGCGCATGGATGTGCTGCCGTGGGATGAAGATGTGGCGCAGTGCTACGGCGCTTTGTGTAGCAAACTTGAAACCCAAGGCATCAATCTGAGCGACTTTGACATGATGATTGCCGCCCATGCGCAAGCGGTGAATGCAACTTTGGTCAGCCGCGACAAGGCGTTTAGTCAAATTACTGAGGGTTTGAGCTTAGAGGTTTGGTGAAAACAGTTTTTCATACCCACCCAAGCGCCGCAATTCTGCAGCAATCTTAAGTATTTGGGTTCTTCGGTATGCCGGTGATGGGTTTGCCTTCATCGTCCAGATCTTTGTTCGGCATGATGGCAGGGGAGCCAGCGCCTGCTGCGTCGTCAATGTTGTCTTCGACCATATTAAGAAACTTCTCAACCTCGTCGGTCGTGTGCTTCGAAGGTTTGGTATGGGCAGATTCTTTGCTAGTCATAGTGTTTCCTGTGAGTGGTTGGCAGGGGTATCAGTATCTGACGCTGACCGCACGGCGTCTGTCGGTCAGTAGCAGGAGAAACGGTAAGCCCAGGCCTACAGTCAAAGGAGTCACACCGTGTATGGGTGCGCAAAAAAGAAACGCAGCATCTCGGCTGTGGCGTCGGGGCCTTTGGCATCGGTGTATGAGCCTTTGGTGTGACCGCCTGACCAAGCGTGGCCAGAACCGTGCACCAGCCAATGTTCGGCCAGAACCTTGCCTGTGTCGCCATGGTGGGTGGCGCTGGTATAGCGCCTGCCATTGACCGACACGCCCTGCGACACCCGTGGGCTGGCGGCAGTTGCACTGCCTAGCGCAGACGAAATCACCTGTTCGCCGTTGCGTGGATGGACGGTGCGGTCTTGGTCGCCGTGGAACACAATGGTGGGCACCAATCGCTGTAGTTGCTGAGACTTTTGCGGCGACAGCTTGCCATGCCCGCTGTTCATCACCGCCAGGGCTTCGGACACATTGCTGGCTGCGCCGTTGGGCAGCCCTGAGTGAACGCCGACGGCGGCAAAAATATCCGGATACGCATCTGCCACGATGGCGGCCATGGCGCCGCCTGCTGACAGGCCCGCGATGAAGACACGGCGCGGATCAATGTTGTGCTCTTTCATGATGGTCTGCGTCATGCTGGCGATCAGCGCTGGCTCGCCGCTGCCCCGACGCTGGTGGTTGTGTTTGAACCAGTTCCAGCAGCGCTGCGGGTTGGCGTCTTGCGACTGCTCGGGGTACAGCACACAGAAGCCGTGCTCGCGTGCCCGT
>JANMTB010000030.1:0-3887 GCA_031390045.1 Polaromonas sp. | reverse complement strand
TCGCGCATCACGGGCATGGTGCGGGATCAGATCATGGCGGCTATGTTTGGGGCTTCGGCGCTGACGGATGCGTTTAACGTGGCGTTTCGGCTGCCGAATATGTTTCGCCGGCTGTTTGGCGAGGGGGCGTTTAGCCAGGCGTTTGTCCCGGTTTTGGGGGCGAGCAAGGTTAAAAATGGGGATGAGGCGACCAAAATAATGGTTGACCGCGTGGCCACCGTGCTGTTTTGGGTGTTGATGCTCACTTGCATCGTTGGCGTTGCTGCTGCACCCATTTTGGTGTGGGTGATGGCCAGTGGCCTGCAGCAAAACCAGCAGGGTTTTGACGCGGCGGTGCTGATGGCGCGGTGGATGTTTCCTTACATTGGGTTCATGTCGCTGGTGGCGCTGGGGGCGGGGGTGCTGAATACGTACAAACGCTTTGCCGTGCCTGCATTCACGCCTGTTTTGCTGAATATCGCAATGATTTTGGCGGCGTGGCTGGGTGCGCCGTGGTTCAAAAGCATGGGAATCCAGCCCATTTATGCGATGGCGATGGGGGTCATCGGCGGTGGCGTGCTGCAGCTTGGGGTGCAAATGTGGGCGCTGCACAAGATTGGGTTTTTGCCCAAAATTCGTGCAAATTGGGCAGAATTTAAAGCAGCTTGGGCTGATGCGGGCGTTAAAAACGTTGCTAAATTGATGCTGCCAGCTTTGTTGGGTGTGGGTGTGGCGCATATTTCAGCGATCATCAACCTGCAAATCGCCTCGTATTTGACGCCTGGCAGTGTCAGCTGGATGAGCTATGCCGAGCGGCTGATGGAGTTTCCCACCGCCATGTTGGGTGTCGCACTGGGAGTGGTGCTGACGCCGCGCTTGGTGGCAGCCAAGGCCAGTGGAGATAACGCCAGCTATTCCGCCATGATTGACTGGGGGCTTCGGATGGTGATTTTGCTGGCTGTGCCGTGCACCGTGGCGCTGCTGCTATTCTCTAAGCCGCTGGTGGCGACTTTGTTCCACTACGGCGTGTTTACGAACAACGATGTGCAACAAGTGACGACACCGCTCATGGGCTACGGTGTTGGTTTGATTGGCTTGATTGCTATTAAAATTTTAGCGCCTGGATTTTACGCTAGCCAAGACATCAAAACCCCCGTCAAAATTGCCATCGCGGTTTTGGTGATTACTCAGCTGCTGAATATCGCTTTGGTGCCACTGTTTGCGCATGCGGGGCTGGCATTGGCGATTGGTATTGGTGCGCTCATCAATGCGCTGTGGTTGTTGATTGGTTTGATCAAACGCGGCAGCTACCAGCCGCTGCCGGGGTGGGGCAAGTTCATCGTCCAGGTCGTTTTTGCCAGCGCCTTGATGGGGTTATTGCTGTGGTGGAGCGCGGCGTATTTTGATTGGACTGCGCTTAGAAGTGATATTTTTAAGAGAATTATGCTTCTAGCCGTCGTATTAATTGCCTCAGCAGCTATATATTTTATAGCAATAATAGCTTCTGGCGTAAAAATCAAGACCTTGCTGCGGGGTCAAGGCTAAAGCGCTAAGATTAGCTACAGAAAACAAGTTTCAAAATAGGTCAAAATAGCGGTATGCAACTCGGTTTTGACGTCCCAACGCCTCTGGCTTATTTCGGCTTGCTGGTTAGCAGTGATGAGCATTTCCCGCTCTTAGAAGCGGCCGTCGCGATTGCGCAAGACGAATACCCTGAGCTTGATGTGCAACAAGTGCTGGGCGAAGTAGACCAACTGCTGGCTCGCATCAAACGACGTTTGCCAGCTGACTGCACGCCGTTGGCAAAATTGCGCATTCTCAACCAATTTTTCTACCATGATTTGGGTTTCAGCGGCAACGTCAACAACTATTACGACCCGGATAATAGCTACCCACACGCTGTGCTACGTACCCGCCGCGGCATACCGATTTCATTGGCATTGCTGTGGCTAGAACTGGCGCAGGGCTTGAACTTAAATGCACGCGGCGTCGCTTTTCCTGGGCACTTCATGGTCAAGGTCAATTTGCCGAAGGGGCAGGTGGTGATTGACCCGTTCACCGGCCAGTCTCTCAGCCGTGAAGACCTGAGTGAGCGGCTGATGCCATTCAAACATTTGAACCAATTGCCAGAATTCGACAAAGGCACATCCGAAAAATCCGAGAAATATGACGATGGCGATATTCCGCTTGGCTTGTATTTGCAATCCGCCAAACCCCGAGATATCATCACCCGCATGCTGCACAACCTCAAAGAAGTGCACAAGACAGCCGAAGACTGGCAGCGCATGATTCCTGTGCAAGACCGTTTGATTGTGCTAAATCCCGATGCATGGAGTGAATACCGTGACCGCGGCTTGGCCTTTGCCGAGCTAGGCAAAGCCACGCCAGCCGTGCGTGATTTTGATATGTATTTGCTGAACGTGACCGATGCGCCAGATGTTAAGGCGATTGCTCTGCGCGCCCAAGAGCTGCGCAGAGCGGTGATTTAGTTAAAAACTGCTCTTTGGCTTGCTGCTTTATTGACCCTGCGAACCGCGATGCGCCCAGGCTGTAGTATGGCGTTCGATGTAGCTGAAGAACTCGTACATCGCCATCGCCATAGCACCAATCACCACCAAGCCAGCAAAGGCCAAAGCCAGGCGCTGCTGCGAGCTGGCCGATTGCATGAGATAGCCAATGCCTGAGTCGCCCGCAGTCATCTCAGCCAGCACTGTGCCCACAAAGGCTAAGGTAATGGCGATTTTGAGTGAGGCATAAAAATATGGCAAAGAACGCGGCAGACCGACTTTGACCAGAACGTCCCAGCGCTTGGCTCCTAAAACGCGCAGTACGTCCTCAAGCTCTGGCTCCAGCGTTGCCAAACCAGTCGCGATGTTGACGGTGATGGGGAAGAACGAGATCAAAAAGGCCGTCAAGATACCCGGCCCAACACCAATACCAAACCACACTACCAAAATGGGCACGATGGCGGCTTTGGGGACGGCGTTAAAGGCGACCAAGAGCGGAAATACCGCTGCATAAACTAGTCGGGCAGAGCCGACCAAAAAACCGAGCAAAACGCCGACCACAATCGACAGACCAAAACCTACCATAGTGACCCAAAAGGTTTGCCAAGCTGCGCTAGCAATAGGGCCAGCAAACTCAAACATCGCCAGACCGATTTGTAAGGGACTTGGAAATATAAATTCAGGGATATTGAACAGGCTACAAATACCTTGCCACAGCGCCAGCAAGATGACGAACAGAATGAGCGGTGAATAGGCTTCTAGTTTTTTTGAGTTCATGTTGCCTTCCCAACCAAGTTCGCCGCCACACTAGCACCAGCGCCACCTCTGATCGCACCAATATGGCCGCGAAGCTCGTGTACGATGTCGGTAAACGCTGGGGTGTAGGTAATTTCTAAATCACGGGGACGTGGCAAATCGATCTTGCGCTCCACCACAAATCGGCCTGGATTTTTGGACATGACAAACACTTTGTCGGCCAGAAAAACTGACTCGCGCAGGTCATGCGTGACCAAAATCACGTTGAATTTTTGCAGCGCGTGCAAATCGCGCAACACGCACCACAGTTCTTCCTTGGTGAAAGCATCCAGCGCGCCAAACGGTTCGTCTAGCAATAGCATTTTGGGCTCATGTATGAGTGCGCGGCAAATACTGGCACGCTGCTGCATACCGCCCGACAGCTGCCACGGGAATTTGTCAGCGTAGCCGTCGAGCCCGACAGTTTTGAGCAATTGTCGTGCACGTTCTTCGTACTCTTTGCGCTTGGCTTTGAAGTTGCTGCGGTAGGGTTCAACAATTTCTAGAGGCAGAAGGACATTGTTCAAAGTGGTGCGCCAAGGTAAGAGCGATGGCGCTTGAAATGCCATGCCCGATATCTTGAGTGGCCCGGTGACGGGTGCGCCA
>JANMTB010000210.1:0-2970 GCA_031390045.1 Polaromonas sp. | reverse complement strand
GCCTCGGGCTGTGCTGCCTGCAAAGATGTGGGCTTCAAGATCGCGTTCATAAAGCAGATTTTATCGCTTGGCGCTCCGCAGTGGTTTGCGCCACCTTGTCGCGCACATAGAGAGGCAAAGCTTGGTCGGCTGGCACGGCTATACCCGCTGCCAGCATGCTGGGCGCTAGGCGCAGCATGGCGGTTGCGGTGGGTAAAGCATTGATTCGATTAGCATCGTCTAAGCAATTACCAGCCAAGTGAAAACCACTCTCAATCAGCAGTGCTTCAGGTTTACACAGATGAATCTCAGAATTTACATCCCAAATACCGTTTTTATAGGTGTAACTTGCGGCATAGACCTCACCCATGCGGGCGTCTAAAACAGCTTGGATTTGGATTGAAACTGTCGATTCGCCCAAGTTAAATCGGGCTTCTTCTGCCACTGCTAAGAGCGTGTCGACAGGTAAAACTTGAATACCGCCGGCTCCAAAAGCCAGCCCCTGCGCAACAGAGCACGCCGTGCGCAAGCCTGTGAATGAACCGGGCCCGCGCCCGAAAACGATGACATCAAGCTGTAGCAGCGTCAAATTAGCCTCTTTCAGCAATGCCATGATGGCTGGAATCAACGCTGCTGAGGTTTTAGCGCCACCCTCAGAGGTATGTTGCCACGTTTGTTGACCATCCGTGAGGGCGATGAACATGGTCTCGGTACTGGTATCGAACGCCAAAAGCTTAGAAAATGCACCATTTGCGCTCATATTTGCGTTCTTATGTGCGGAATGTAACGAATTGATGGAAGACATATCCCTATTATCAAGGCACAGGATAATGGCTTGATGAATTTGTTTTTTAGAATATTGTCGACAGCGGGTGTATGTGGTTTTTTCGGTCTGCCTTTGCACGCTATAGGCGCAAATGCGGACACTTTGCCATCCGTAGTCGTTCAAGCCCTCGCCCGGGTGGGCGTGCCGCGCGATGCGATCAGTTTGGAGGTGCGTAATGTCATCTCAGATGCGCCTTCAAGGCTCAGCTACCGAAACACCGCGTCGGTGAACCCCGCCTCGGTCATGAAACTGGTCACCACCTTTTCAGCTTTGGATATTTTGGGGCCAGATTTCACGTGGAAAACTGGCTTTTACACGGACGGCACTTTGGGCAAAGGCGTATTAACGGGGAATTTAATCATCAAAGGCGGTGGCGACCCCAAGTGGGTGCTAGAGCGGATTGAGGAAAATTTCAAAACTCTGCAAACTTTGGGTGTGCAGCGCATCACGGGTGACATCATCTTGGACAACAGCATATTTGATATTCCCGAACGCAACACGGCTGATTTTGATGGCGAACCCATGCGCCCTTACAACAGCGCGCCCGATGGTTTACTGGTTAATTTCAAAGCGATTATTTTTAAATTTGTACCCGATCCGCAAACAAAAACCATCAGTGTGATAAGCGAGCCACCGATTGCAGATGTTGCTATCGACACGCAAGTCAATGCAACGACCGATAGTTGCGGCGACTGGCGCAGCAGCTTGCGGGCAGATTTCTCCAACCCTAACAAAGTACGATTCAGCGGCAGTTACAGCGTGCGTTGTGGTGAAAACACATGGCCAGTGGCGTATATCGAGCCGGCCAGCTACGCCACGCGCGTCGTTAAAGCGATGCACAAAGCGTCAGGCGGCTTACTTGATGGAACCGTTCGTACGGGTATTTTGCCGCGCACCGCCTTGCTGCTGTGGCAAGCGCCTTCCCTGCCCTTGTCGAACATCATTGCTGACGTTAATAAATACAGCAACAACGTGATGGCGCAGCAAGTTTTTTTATCATTAAGCGCCCAAGCGTCCACCTTCAACCGATCACTCAAACTGCCTGGCAAACCACGCACAGGCAGCTTTCTTCGCTCTCGCGAAACAGTGCAGCATTGGTGGCGGCAGAAAGTGGGCTTACGCGCAAAAGCTCCGGTTTTAGACAATGGGTCTGGGCTTAGCCGCAGTGAGCGCATCACGGTGCAAGGGCTCACAGAACTGCTGAAATTAGCGGCAAATCACCCGTCCGCCCAAGTATTTTCGAGCTCGCTCTCCATTGCAGGAATAGATGGCACGACCACCAATATGGCTAAGCGTGGCAATGCTCCCAATGCGCTTGGCAATGCACAACTCAAAACTGGCACACTGCGAGACGTTGCCGCCGTAGCAGGCTACGCCACCGGCAAAAGTGGCCAGCGCTACAGCGTGGTCGGCATTGTGAACCATCCCAACGCAAGTGCCGCACGACCAGCACTTGACGCTTTGGTGGAATGGACTGTTATTGATGAGTAGCGAGATGAATAATCCACACATCCACGAATTAGCTGAATTGCTAGAAGATGTCGATATGGAAGCACCACTGGCGCAGCGCCATTTGTGGTTGATCGAGCTCTTCGCATGGATTCGTGGAGATGCCAGCTCGACCAGCGCGGCTATCAACCGCATTCACCTTTTGCTCGACGTGGTGCAGTCACGCCCGCAGCTGCATACACGCTTGCGCCTATGGTGGCATCAACTCTTGCATATTGTCGATGCCTCAAGCTTATTGGCTGATTATGGCTTTGCTCAGCGCAGTGCGTTTGTCAGCGAGCTGACAGAGCGCATACGACTAAAACTGCTGCCAGCCACGCCCGAAACCACCGATGCAGCCGTGCTTTTTTCACTCGTTTTACCTAAAAAGTTTGATCAGCTCTGGCTCGCTGAACTCGACGAACCCACACTCGCACGCATTGCAGACTTGTTGCAAACGCCAGACTTAGGCAGCAGCGCAGACACGGCGACCAGCTACTGGCAAAACACTTTGCTCGAAGCCATCACGTTTTGCGTAGGCCACATCCGTTCCAGCGGATTTTCACCTGAACTTCGCACGCGTATGAGCCCTGCTGCCGTGGAAGACCGACCTTTTCATTTGCTGGATTCGGATTTAGACGCTTTGCGTGCGGCTTTTTTAGCTTCTCATCTTGAAG
>JANMTB010000125.1:0-12262 GCA_031390045.1 Polaromonas sp. | reverse complement strand
CCAATCGGTCCTGCGGGCCCACAAGGTGCAACAGGTCCTCAAGGTATCCAAGGCGTAGCTGGAACTAATGGAACCAACGGTACAAATGGCATAAATGGAACTAATGGAACTAATGGAACAAATGGCATAAATGGAACTAATGGAACCAATGGCATAAATGGAACTAATGGAACTAATGGAACCAATGGCACGAATGGGGCAACAGGTGCCGCCGGTGCCACTGGTGCTCAAGGCATTCAGGGCGTGGCTGGAGTAAATGGTACGAATGGAGCTACTGGAGCCAATGGAGCTACTGCTGCAAACGGTGCAAATGGAGCCAACGGTGTTGACGGCTCAAAAGGTGACAAGGGTGACAAAGGCGACAAGGGCGATTCAGCGCCCAATTCAGCCACCTTGTCGCAACTGGCTGATGTCAACCGCAAGGCTGGCCAGCTCACCGCCATTGCCTTAGCTACCGGCTACATGCCCTTGCCAACCACGGGTGAGTGCGGCATGTTCTATGCAGGTGCGGGGGTTGCGCGATCGGGCAACGAAACAGGCTTTGCCTTGGGTTTATCAACTCGCATCACTGAACGGTTGTCGCTTCGTGTGGGTGTCGGTGCCTCTGGCTCAACGACGTCGTACGGTTTTGGTGTCGGTTACGCCTTGGGCGGTGGATCCGGTGCCTTTGAACCCTGTATTATGAGCAAAAAGTAAATTGAGCAAGCCGGCAGTCAAGTTATAGCCAGCGCACGCATTCTACGTCCACCGTGTTCGCGCCGTCGCTCATCATCAGCGCGCCTTCCTGAATCGTTGCCTGAAGCTGCATGCTGCGCGTGGCGAGCTTGGCTAATTCTTGCGATTGCAGGGTGGGAACGCGCCAGATTTGTAGGTTTTTGGCACGGCTGACTTTGTTTTCTATGGCTTTCCACCAGATCTCGGCCGCGTGGTTAAAGCAATAAACCATCATCAGGTCAGACTTGCCACAGGCGCGCAAAATTGGTTTTTCTTCGGGGGCACCTACTTCGATCCACAATCTTGTCGCCTGCGTGAAATCGCGCAGCCAGACGTCTGGCTCATCAGGATTTGACAAACCCGCGCCAAACGCCAAAGTACCGTCGCCGCCGCATACGGTTTGCAGCTGGTGCGCTTGCAAAGCCATAGCAACGAGTCGAATCATCATGCGCTCGTCCGTCTCGCTGGGGTGACGGGCTAGGGTGAACTGGTGGTCGGCGTAGTAGTTGTGGTCAATGTCTGCAATCGACAAACTGGCCTTAAAGATGGTGGATTTGATCGCCATAAGTAGATTTTAGAAAATGAGTTGAACCGAAATTGCAAATAAATGCTATATTTTTAATAGCAATTTAGGCAACAAATACGCTGGCTAGTGGCATATTTAGAACCTAAAAAGTAGAGTGCAAGCGTTTTAGGCCCGTTTTGCCAATTCCGCCGCCTTACCCACATAGCTGCCCGGTGTCATGGCCAGCAGGCGGGTTTTTTCGACTTCAGGGATCTCCAAAGCGTTGATCAGCGCGTGCAAATCGGCTTTCGTCACGATGTTGCCACGGGTCGCTTCTTTGAGTTTTTCATAAGCGCCTTGCACGCCGTAGCGTCGCATCACGGTTTGAATCGGCTCGGCCAGCACTTCCCATGCACTGTCCAAGTCGTCAGCCAAAGCTTGTTCGTTCAATTCCAACTTGTTCAAACCCACCATCAGCGAGCTGTACGCCAGCGCGGCGTAGCCTAACGCTACACCCATGTTACGCAACACGGTGCTGTCGGTCAAATCTCGCTGCCAGCGGGAGATGGGCAGCTTTTCGCTCAGGTGGCGTAGCAATGCATTCGCCAGTCCCAAATTGCCTTCAGCGTTCTCAAAATCAATCGGGTTCACCTTGTGCGGCATGGTGGACGAGCCAATCTCGCCAGCTTTCAGGCGCTGTTTGAAGTAGCCAAGGCTCACGTAGCCCCACACGTCGCGGCTCCAGTCGATCAAAATCGTGTTCGCGCGAGCCACGGCGTCGTACAACTCGGCCATGTAGTCATGCGGCTCGATCTGGATGCTGTAGGGCTGGAAAGTGAGGCCTAAACCAAAGGCACCAGTGGAGCCTACGGTGGGCTCAGCGCGCTCAACCACGCCTTGGCTGAAAGCTTCCCAGTCAAACTCAGGCCAGGCCGACAAATGCGCGTTGTAGTTGCCGACAGCGCCGTTCATTTTGGCCATCAAGTTGATTTTGGCGATGTTCTCGCGCGATTTGACGAGGCGCACCAGCACGTTGGCCACTTCTTTGCCCACTGTCGTGGGGCTGGCGGTCTGGCCGTGGGTGCGACTTAACATCGGCACGGCGGCGAAGCTGTGCGCCATCTCGCGCAGCTTGGCGATGATGCCGTCGATAGCCGGCAAGATCACTTGATCACGTGCACCCTTGAGCTGCAGCGCGTGGCTGGTGTTGTTGATGTCCTCTGACGTGCAGGCAAAGTGGATAAAGCCACGCATGTCGTGCAGTTCGGGCAAAGCGTCAAATTTGCCTTTGATCCATTGCTTTTCTTCTCCAACGCCACCGTGGTAACCGGACAGCCAATATTCCACCGCCTTCACGTCGTGGTTAGTCACTTTTTCAATGTCTTTGATGGCTTGCGCATCAGCTTCGGAGAAGTTAGTCATGATGTCGACTAAGTAGGCGCGCGCTTCGCTGCTAAGCGGCTTGAATTCGGCAAAACCAGCGTCACTGAGCGCCACAAACCAAGTGATTTCCACCTGCACACGGCGTTGCATGTAGCCAAATTCGCTCATCAAAGGACGAAGATTGGCGAGTTTTGCGGCGTAACGGCCATCGAGTGGGGAGAGTGCAGTGAGGGCGCTGAGTGCTGAAATGGAGGAAATATTAGACGAGTTCATCCCCCAATTGTAGTCAGTGCGTGAACTTGCCGTCGTGGTTGACAAATGATAAATCTACAAACGCTAAGCCCTGGTGGTTGCCGGGTGCGTAGAGAGCTTTCAAGCCATTCAACTCGAGCGCCGTACCGTTCAGTGCAGTCACAAAACTGTCGCGCGTTAAATTAGTGCCGGCTTGTCGCAAAGCCAAAACCAAAGCTTTGGCAGTGATATAGCCTTCCAAGCTACCGTATGAAAATTCTTGCCCAGGTTTCAAACGCATAAATTCTTCTTGGTATTCTCGTGTGATCGCGGCTTTTCTCCCCCAAGGATTCGGCACGACTTGCGAAAATACGATGCCTTCAGCCATGGGGCCAAGCTTTTTAGCCAGCTGCGCCGAGCCAGAATTCACCGCATAAATAGCCGATTTGTTACCGCTAGCACGCAGCTTGCGAATCAACGTTTCATAAATGCCAATGCCGCCATGGTTAAGTACCATTTGCGCCCCGGTATTAGCCATTTGCTTCGCATAGGCATCAAATTGTGCCTCCTTGATGTCTGATTTGAAGGGCATATCCAAGACCATTTTCATACCCAATTCATCACAGATCAATTTGACGTTGGCTAAATGCTGTTGGCCTGTTTCGGAATCTGAGCGTAAAAAGGCTACTTTGGTCATACCCAAGCTTTTAGCTTGCGTTAGCATGGCTCTAAATTCGTCGCGGTGCTCTGCCCGAACGGGATACACCAAAGCTTGGTGTGGGCGACGCAGCGTTGGTGAGCCAGCCATAGGGCCGAAAAAAGGCACTTTCAGCTCATTGGCCGCTTTCATCACGGCGGTGGACGGTCCGCCTTCAATCGAGCCAAACAAAATAAATACTTTGTCTTTTTCTACCAATTGCCGCGCATTGGCTTCGGCCAAGTCAGATTTGTTATCGTCATCCCGCGTTTTTAAAATAATATGCCGTCCGTTCACACCGCCACGGAGATTGATACCGCTCAAATAAACTTCCATGCCAGCCATCACGGCCACGCCATAATCGTTTTTACCACCTTGCAGGGTGATATTTTGACCAATAAAAATGCGGTTTTTAGAGACACCAACTTCAGCGCTAGCTTGGTGTGCACCGAGTAACGGGATGCATGCAAACAAAAATGATAGTAGCTTAGTCATGTGTACCTCCGTCGAAGTCATTGAGCAAAATGAGTCTTTTAGTTCACTTAATTAAATTTTAGTGTTGACTTAAGTAAAGAACAATCTGTAAATGAACGTTTCAACTTGTTAGCAACAAGTATTACAATCTTAAGGAATGTTTAAAATTAAAGCTTGAGCTTCGAACCTTGAGTATGTGTGCAAAAACTGACAAAACCACAACTTATATGGCGCTTAGATGATGAGTACGAAAATTCGCAGTTGTGCACTATAGAATGAAGACTATTGAGACAACGAATTGAACTGAATGTTAAAACTGATTGGCGCGACCACCAGCCCGTATGTGCGTAAAGTACGCATCATGATGGCTGAAAAAAAGCTCGAATACACTTTTGTTGAAGAAAATGTGTGGGCGGCAGATACCACCATCAACCATGCCAACCCGCTGGGCAAAGTGCCGTGCTTGATTTTGGATGCGGGCGAAGCGCTGTTTGACTCGCGTGTGATTGTTGAATACCTCGATATTTTGTCGCCTGTCGGCAAGATGATTCCTGCCTCTGGCCGCGAGCGTGCAGAGGTGAAAACGTGGGAAGCTTTGGCAGACGGTTTGCTAGACGCCTCTATTTTGGCGCGCTTAGAAGCCACTTGGGCAGGCCGCACTGAAGAGCAGCGCAGCCTTAAATGGATAGACCGCCAGCTGACCAAAGTGGGCGACAGCCTTAAAGCGATGAGCGTGGGTTTGGGGGAGAAAGCTTTCTGCTCAGGCATTCACATGAGCCTAGCTGACATTGCTGTCGGCAGCGCATTGGGTTATTTAGATTTCCGATTCCCTGAGATCAAATGGCGCAACAGCTATCCTAACTTGGCCAAATTGCAAGAAAAGCTGATGCAGAAGCAAAGCTTTATCGATACGATTCCAAGTTAACTTAAATTTGAATTTCTAAGTTTGACTTTTTTAAGCAAAATCGTCTCCCGTCTAGACGCTAAAGCGCGGATCGCTTCCTTGGCGCAGCCCGTTGTTTTCACCAATGGCGTTTTCGATGTTTTGCACGCTGGCCATGTCACCTACCTCGCCCAAGCCCGTGCTTTGGGAGGCAGCTTGGTCGTTGCGTTGAACACAGACGCATCCGCCAAACGTCTAGGAAAGGGCCAAAACGACGTTGAGCGCCCCCTAAATAACGAAACTGACCGTGCAACTTTGATCGCAGCTCTCGAATCCGTCAGCCTAGTCACGTGGTTTGAGGAAGATACCCCGTTAGAGATCATCGACGAACTGCGCCCAGACGTCTTGGTCAAAGGCGGCGATTACGATATGGCGAAGTTGAAAGAGGCGCAGTTGGTGGAAGGCTACGGCGGCAAAGCGCTGGCGCTGCCGTTTGTTGCGGGGTATTCAACCACGGCGCTGGTTACCAAAATTCGGCAAAATCAGTCGTAAATCAGCAGCAAATCACAGGGAATGGGCTATTTTTACAGCTTATACAAGCTTTAGCCGGCGTATTTGTTGCCTAAGCAGCTATAAATTAAATAGCAAAATGCAAAAGTCGACTTTTTGTAATTTTTTACAAATTATTCGTCATTAGCCGGCGTATTTGTTGACTTTATAGCTACTAATTAAATAGCAAAAACGGCATTCCATAAAATCAACATTGCATCGCGTTCAATCTGCAAATCCGCTGCAGAAACTTGGGTAGGCGCTTCGTTCAAGCGCGCTAAGTGCTGCACATGTCGCAGGCTGCGGTAGGCGCTGGCGGCTGCTTCGCCTACGCCTTTGGGGAGCAAACCTGCAGCTTCTGCACGCTGCATGAGGGCGATGTTGCCTACATTTGCGCGAAGCTCAGGGTGCGCCGCGCTGTGGGCTAAGACGAGGTACTGAATGGCGAACTCGGCATCGACCATGCCGCCGGAGCTATGCTTTACATCAAAATTCGCATCAAATTTTTCGGATTTAACAGGGTGAGCAGCGCGGACTTTATCGCGCATGGCGATGATTTCTTGCTTCAGGGCAACTAAATCACGTGTGGCACAGATGACGTTTTGGCGAACGGCGTCGAATTTCGCGCGGATTGGCTCGTAGCCAGCCACAAAGCGGGCGCGGGTCATGGCTTGGTGTTCCCAGGTCCAAGCGGTGTTGCTACCACGGTTTTCTTGGTAATTGGCGAACGAAGCGGCGCTGGTGACCAACATGCCTGAGTTGCCGTTGGGGCGTAGCGCGGTGTCTATTTCAAACAAATCGCCTTCTGAGGTTTTGGTATCTAGCCAAGTGATGAGTTTTCGTACGAACGAGCTGTATATTTCAACAGCATTTTCATGGCCGTCTTCGTAAATGAAAACGATGTCTAAGTCGCTACCGTAGCCCAATTCTTTGCCGCCCAGCTTGCCATAGCCAATAATAGCGATTTGCGGCACCTCAATATGTTTGTTTTTATAGCGCTGCCAGCACCAAGCAATGGTGATGCGCAGTACGGCGTCAGCCAAGCCGGTTAAATCGTCGGCCACTTGTTCGACGGTTAATCGGCCTTCAATGTCTCGTGCCAAGGTGCGAAACAGCTCGGCGTGGTGGGCGCGGCGCAGCAGGTTGAGTAGGGTCTCCACGTCGTCTTGGCCAGAAGCGACTAAGGCTTTGATGCGCATGGCCAGTTCGCTTTCAAACTCTGCAGCATCAAAACGCTCGGTTAACCAAGCATCGCCCGACAATTCGTCCATCACCCCCGGGTGCTGCAGTAAATACGTCGCTGGCCAGCGGGCACTGCCCAAAAGCTTGAGCAGGCGCTCGTGCACCACGGGGCGCTCCCACAAGAGTGCGAGGTAGCTGTCACGACGCAACAGAGGTTCTAAAAAATCAGCACTGCGCAGGGCGGCTAGTTCTGTGACACGGTCCTCTTGCAGCCATGTGGCAGTACGCTGTACTAAGCGTTGCAAGCGGGTTTTGGCTTCTTCGCGCAAGTTTAAAACGCGGGGGTGTTGCGCCAATTCAGCAACACGTTTGTCAAAGGCATCCGTATGTGTTGGTGCAGCCGTTATCGACAGGGGGTCTTTAGGGCTTCGAGGTGGGCAAATTTTACATTCTTGCTCTGAATTGTTAGTGCTAGTCGTCTGCTGAAAACCGCCTAACAATTTGTCAAACTCATTGGCAACCAACTCTCGGTGGGCATCTAAATCCGTCAAAAACGCACAGCTGTCGCTGTCACACTCCGCATAGCCCATGGTTTGCGCAATCCATTGCAAATCGGCATCTTCTGTTGGCATGGTGTGGGTTTGCTGGTCGTCTAGGTATTGAATACGGTGCTCTACGCGGCGTAAAAAGTCATAGGCTTGGCAAAGTGCATCGGCTGTGGTTTGCGGCATCAATCCGGCGTGGGCGACGCGCTGAAGGGCGTCAAGTGTGGGTCGCATTCGTAATTCAGGAAATTGCCCTCCGCGCACCACTTGCAGCAACTGCACGGTGAATTCAATCTCTCTTATGCCACCGCGCGAGAGTTTTACATCGTTTGCCCGCTCAGGCCGGCCAGCACTGCGCCGTTGCGCTTCTTGGCGAATTTGGCGGTGCAGCGTTCTTAGCGCTTCAAACACGTTGTAATCTAGGTATTTTCTAAAAACGAAGGGTAAAACCACATCGCGTAAGACTTTGGCGGATTGATTTGCAATACTGCTTTGTGGCGCAACCACGCGGC
This sequence comes from Polaromonas sp., assembly GCA_031390045.1. Taxonomy (GTDB): domain Bacteria; phylum Pseudomonadota; class Gammaproteobacteria; order Burkholderiales; family Burkholderiaceae_C; genus Aalborgiella. The sequence goes on along the minus strand of JANMTB010000125.1, from coordinate 4,587 downwards.
TTTTCAGCCAAGCAAAGCGCTCCCATTCACGGCCTTGGTCTTGCAAATATTGCTCTAAACCAGCCAGTGAAACGGCGGCTGGGCCAGAGTTACCGTGCGGTCGCAGCGCCAAATCGACCCGAAAGACGAATCCGTGCTCGGTCGTTGCACCCACCAAGCCATAGATGATTTTGACGGCTTTACAAAAATACTCGTGGTGCGTGATTTTATTGCGGCCTTCTTCGTTACCAATCTTGATTCCGTTTGTTTCGCCATCTTGGTCGTAGATATAGATCAAGTCAATATCGCTGGAAACATTGAGTTCACGCGCGCCGAGCTTGCCCATGCCGACGATCCACATTTGAGCCGAATTCTCGGGCGCACCGTGGCGTGCGTCTAGCTCTGCATACGCAGTTGCCATCGCTATTTCTAGTGCAAATTCAGCCAAATTCGTCACGACTCGTGTAACAACGCTTAGCGCAACGTGTTGTTCGCAATCCAGCTTGATCAATCTGTGCATGACCAACTGGCGCACGATGCGCAGTGCTGCACTGACGTCGTTAGTTTGCAGGATCAAAGCTTCAAACGTAGCTTGCATACTGGTGCGCAGGGGTTCGCCCTCTGCGAGCAAGGTCAAATGTTCAGCATAACGCCGGTCTATGCGTTGAAAAAACCTCGAATAATTGGCAAAACCAGATCGGACACGGGCAACTTGTAAAACACGGTCTGAAGTACTATTTTTTGGTAAATCGTTAAAAAGCATGACATCTGCGCTTTACTGAGGAACTGTTGGTGTGTGCTGGCGTCATAATTAGAGCCTGTACGTATGAATCAACCCAACCAAACTTCCCGCACATTCTGGACTGTTACCGCCGCATTGAGCCGGCTGCTGCTGTGGTTGGCTATAGCAGTGTGGGTGATGTTTGCTTTGGCATGGATGGCATTGCATTGGGTGATTGTGCCTCGAATTGGGGAATTCCGCCCGCGACTAGAAATAGAGGTTTCTAAGGTTGTGGGTGTACCCGTACGCATTGGCGACATCACCGCGACATCGGTCGGCATCATCCCGTCGTTTGAACTCAAAGATGTGGCTTTGCTGGATGCGGCAGGGCGAGAAGCTTTGAAGTTGCCGCGTGTTTTGGCGGCTGTGTCGCCAGCATCTTTGTTGCAGCTTGGCGTTGAACAAATAATGATTGAAGAGCCTGAGCTGGCTATTCGGCGTGATGTTAACGGCAAGTTAACTGTTGCTGGTTTGGATTTTTCAAAAGATGACAAAGATTCTGGTGTTGCAGCCGATTGGTTTTTTTCACAACCTGAATTTGTCGTACGTAATGGCAAAGTGCATTGGGTCGATGAGATGCCGAACGGCGCGCTGGGTGTGCCACCGCCGTTGACACTAACTCAAGTCGATTTTGTATCTCGCAACCCTTTGAACAAACATGAGTTGCGCTTAGACGCCACGCCGCCCGCGACGTGGGGCGAACGTTTTTCAATGCGCGGTTTGTTCTCTCAGTCATTGTTGTCGACCGATAAAGGCAAATTCAAGGATTGGACTGGGCAAGTCTTTGCAGATTTTTCGAAAATTGATATATCAGAAATCAGCCGCTATGTCAAGCTCAATGGTCAGTCTGGCAAAGGTGTAGGAGCTTTGAAGGCTTGGACGAGCATCACCAAAGGTGAATGGACCAGTACGACTGCAGATGTCTCTTTGGCGCATGTAGATGCAACACTAGGTAAGGGTTTGCAGCCATTAGCTTTGCAATCTATGTCGGGCAGATTGATAGGCCGAAAACTGAATCATGGTTTTGAAGCTTCTACCCAAAATTTACAATTTCAAACGCAAGATGGGTTGCGCTGGCCCGGTGGCAATATGTTGTTTTCGCAAACCAACCCAACGCAAATACTGACTAAGACAACGACAGGTGATACTGAAACAGCCGATCCAACTCAGACCTTCAATGACTTCAAAGCTGACAAGCTAGATTTAGCCGTCATCAGTCTAATAGCAAACAAAATTCCCTTGGGTGCTGCAACCCATGAGATGGTTACAAGTTTGGCTCCGCAAGGCACGGTTGAAACAATCACAGCACGTTGGCGTGGCTACATAGATGCGCCACAAGAATTGACGGCAAAAGGAAGAGTCAATGGTTTGCAAATTTCGGCGCTTCGCAATGCTAGCAAAATTGGCGAAGGCATAGATGCCCATGATGCCATTGGTCGACCTGGCTTTCGTGGTGCAACGATAGACTTTGACTTGAGTTTAGCGGGTGGAAAAGCCAAGATTGCAATAGACAAAGGTGCGATTGAATTGCCCGGTATTTTTGACGAAGCAGTGATACCCGTTGAAAAGTTGAGCAGTGATGTGACATGGAAAATTTCACAAGCTCCCGCTAAAAGCAAATCAAAGACTGCTGTTGAGCAGGGTAGCAAAATTGAAGTTACAGTCAATAACTTGAGCATTAAAAACGCTGACACACAAGGCACAGCGCAGTTGACTTGGCGAACGAGTGACCCAGCAACAGCCATCAACAAAAGTCGCTTTCCCGGCGTGTTGGATTTAACTGCCAAATTAGGACGATCCGATTTGACCAAAGTGTCACGTTACTTGCCATCTGGTATTTCGCAAAAAGCGCGTCATTATGTGAGAGATATGTTGCTGGACGGCACAGCCAGTGAGGTTAATTTCAAAATCAAAGGCGAAGTGTGGGACATACCTGCTGCAAAACCCAATCAAGGTGATTTTCGTATTGCAGCAAAGTACAACAATGCACGCATTGCTTATGTGCCCAAGAATTTGCTAGCTGCGGGCGATTTGCCTTGGCCTGAACTGCATAAAGCCAATGGTGAGGTCGTCATCGATAGATCCAGCTTAACAGTCAATAACACTGCTGCAGAAGTTGTTGGTTTGCCAGGCATTGTTCTAGCACAGTCTGTCGTGACAATTCCAGTGCTCAATGTGGCTGTAGTCAACGTCGTAGCGCAAGGCAAGGGTCCGTTGACGGATGTGTTGGGGTTTGTAAACAAATCTCCGTTGTTTGGCATCACCAACCAAACGCTGAGCCGTGCTACCGCAACGGGAGGTGGAGAGTTTAGAGCTGATTTGTCATTGCCAATCGGCGATTTCACAAAATCGCGAATTAAAGGCGACATTGTTTTTCTAGGCAATGATATAAACATAACGCCTGATACGCCACTGCTTACTCAGGCCAAAGGATTGTTACGTTTTACAGAAAAAGGTTTTGCGATCCAAGATGCGCAAGCTGTTTTATTTGGCGGTGAGGTAAAGTTTGCAGGTGGAAATTTAACCGGCGCTGATTTGATACCCGCTACGGCATACAAAGGCGTTGCCATTCGCGGTCAAGGCGTTGCAACAGCACAGGGCTTACAGCGTTCCAGTGAATTAAGCTTTATCCCTATGATTGCTAAAAATGCAACCGGAAGCACGCAATATTCAGCGCAACTGCGTTTTGGTCAAGAGATGACTGAAGTTTCCGTGCAAACAAATTTGCAAGGCATGGCTTTTAGTCTGCCAGCACCTTTCAACAAACCTGCCCAAGCTAGCTGGCCATTGAAATTTGACAATACTTTGCTTGAAACATCGCTGACACCAGAGCGTGACGGCAAAGTGCGTGTCAAAGACAATTTGCGTTTAACGGTTGAAAAAATTGCAGATTTTAAATTGGTGCGTGACATCAGCGGTACTGCTCCCAAAGTTATCCGCGGCAGCCTCAGCGTGGGACTAGAGAGTACTGAAGGCACGCCAGAGCCCGTCAATGCTGTCGCTGCAAATATCAATGTTGACCGATTAGATGTAGACGAATGGTCGCGTTTTTTCAAATCATTGCAAACCAGTACAGCAGGATCAGCCTCAAAGCCGGCTGCGCAGACGAATGCAAATCAGCAACTCTTTGATGAATTAATTCCCTCAACGATTGCAGTGCGCACCAAAGAATTGATTATTGAAGGGCGAAGATTTGAGAATATAGTCATAGGCGGATCACGCGAAGGTGCTGTGTGGCGCGCCAATATGGAAGCCAAGCAACTCAGTGGTTACCTGGAATACAGACAGCCAACTACATTAGCGGGTACAGGTCGTATCTATGCACGTTTAGCACGATTGTCGATTGGTGAATCACAAGTTAAAGAAGTTGAGAAATTATTAGATGAGCAGCCTGTCAGCATGCCTGCTATTGATCTCGTGGTGGAGGATTTTGAACTGAAAGGTCTAAAAATTGGACGTGTTGAAGTGGATGCCGTTAATCGTACAACTAGCACTCCGAATGCAAGCGAGGGGACACGTGTTTGGCGCTTAAATAAGCTTAATGTGACGACTCCTGAAGCCAAATTAACCGCTAGCGGATTTTGGGCTTACCGAGAAGCAGCACAAAATGACATGGCTACAAAAGGAGAAGTTAGCTTGCCCAATACCATTGAAAGACGAACCACCGGCATCGACTTCAAATTAGACATTTCTGACGCCGGTCAATTACTAGAACGGTTTGGATTCAAAGGCGTGGTGCGCAATGGTAGTGGCAAGCTAGAAGGACAGCTTACATGGCGTGGTTCACCATTAGCAATGAATTACCCCACACTTGGAGGTCAATTTAA
>JANMTB010000116.1:0-3269 GCA_031390045.1 Polaromonas sp. | reverse complement strand
CGCTGCTTCAACCGATAAACACGGCGCAATGTCTCGGTTAGCTCCCGCGCTTTTGGCATGACCCGGTAAATCGACGGCCAACACGTTGAAACCGTGGTGCGCCAAGTAGCGGGTTTGCAGAATCCAGACGCTGTGGTCGTTTAGCACGCCGTGGATGAAGACGACAGTGGGCTTCGCCGCATCGAAGGTTTTACCGCCTGTGTAGCAGTAGGCGGGGTGGCCGAGTACGGTTAAATACACAGCCTAGGTCACCTTTGTTTTTAAGCGGTTATGCCGCTAAAGCTGCAAAAGCTCGTGCGGTAATCTCATCCACACCACCCGTGCCGCTGATGGCGCGGTATTTTGGGGCAGCGATTGGGTCAGATTTCGCCCAATTTGAGTAGTATTCCACCAAGGGGCGGGTTTGTGCGCTGTAAACGTTGAGGCGGTTTTTAACGGTGTCTTCTTGGTCATCGGCGCGTTGCACCAAGGGTTCGCCAGTCACGTCGTCTTTGTCTGCCACTTTAGGCGGGTTGAACTTGACGTGGTAAGTACGACCCGAAGCAGGGTGTGAACGGCGGCCGCTCATGCGTTCGATGATGGCGTCAAACGGCACGTCGATTTCCAACACGTAATCCAACTTCACGCCAGCGGCCTTCATCGCGTCGGCTTGCGGAATGGTGCGTGGAAAGCCGTCAAACAAGAAACCTTTTGCGCAATCGGGCTGGGCGATGCGTTCTTTGACGAGGTTGATGATGAGTTCATCACTCACCAAAGCGCCAGAATCCATGACTTTTTTGAGCTCTAAACCCAGCGGTGTGCCTGCTTTGACGGCTGCGCGCAGCATATCGCCGGTGGAGATTTGCGGAATGCTGTATTTTTGGCAAATAAATGTGGCTTGCGTGCCCTTACCAGCGCCTGGCGCGCCTAACAAAATAAGTCTCATTCAGTGTCGTCCTCGGTTGAATTTTATTTAGTGCAGAGAATAGCACGCAAAAGCTGTAAAAAACTGACGATATGGCTGACGAATCGGCTGACAGCTCAGTCACATCGCATGAACTGAGCGAAAGAAAGTGCGCACCCGTTCCAAATCTTCAGGCGTATCCACCCCAGGCCCAGGCGCTTGCTCCGTCACGTGCACTGCAATGCGATGGCCATGCCACAAGGCGCGCAACTGCTCAAGTGCTTCACAAACTTCGATGTCTGCTTGTGATAATTTGGGAAATTGCTTCAAAAATCCCGCGCGGTAAGCATAAATGCCGATATGACGCAGCGGTTTAGGTGATGCTGGCAGCTGCGGCAACCCCGAAACTGACCCATCACGCCACCAACCAATCGGGGCGCGGCTGAAGTACATTGCTAGGCTATTCGCATCCGTCACGACTTTGACGACGTTGGGGTTGCGAAACTCTTCCAATGAATCAATCACATGTGCGGCAGTGCTCATGCTGGCTGCTGGCGTTAAAAGCAGCAGTGACGCCACGTCCAAAATCAGATGTGGCTCTATCAATGGCTCATCACCCTGCACGTTGACGACAATCTCGTCATCGGCGAGTTTCAGCAGCTCGCAAGCCTCGGCTAAACGGTCGCTACCGCTGGGGTGATCCGAGCGGGTTAAAACGGCTTCAATGGCGTGTTGTTGGCAAACTTTGATGATATCTGCGCTGTCACAAGCGACGACTGCGCGGATGGTGACGCCTTTGATAGCAGCTGCCGTGACTTGTTGCGCCACCCGAACGATCAGCGGCAGCCCAGCCACGTCCGCCAAGGGCTTGTTGGGCAGACGCGTGGAGGCGAGTCGAGCAGGAATCAGAACGGTGAGATTCATGGCACTTTGACTTTAAGCGTGCAACTTCTCAATTTCCTCATCTGTCAGCACACGTGCTTCATTTTCAAGCATGATAGGAATGCCGTCGCGCACGGGGTAAGCGAGGCGGGCGCTGCGTGAAACAAGCTCCTGCGCCTCGCGGTTATAAGTCAACGGCCCTTTGGTCACAGGGCAAACCAGCAGTTCGAGTAATTTGGTGTCCATACCTTGAATGATAACTTCTAAGATTTCAAGAGTGGTTTTAGCATCGCATCAAACGCTGCAAAAAATGCTGGTTCGGGTGAGAAATCTAGCGGCACAGCTAAGACTTCAGGGTCAATCTGCCACAGCTTCACAGCATCTTTAACAGTGCATAAAACTGTATATTTTTGGCTGTAGTCAGCGTATTTATTGCCTAAGACGCTATCAAAATTATAGTGATCAGGTAATGCTAGAGTTTCCGCTAGATTCAATCCAGCGTGACGCAACATAGCGAAAAACGCTTCAGGGTTCGCTATGCCAGCCAAAGCTAAAAGTGGTTTTGCAGCGGTTTTCAGCCCGTCAAAATGTACTTTACCGCCATCAGATCGCAGCGAGTAGCTGGCTATAGCGCGGCGAGCCGTGAATTGCGGTGCAGCCGTGTTCGCTAGTTTCACGGCTTTATTGCCTGTATGCAAAACCAGCGAATTGTGTGATTTGACTGTTGATTCGCGTAACGGTCCCGCAGATTCCCTTAGCGGCCCCGCTGGTAGCAGCATGCCGTTGCCGATACCTCGGTCGTCAAACACGGTGATGGCGATGTCGTGCTGCATTGCATGGTGCTGCAAACCGTCGTCTGAAATGATGACTTGGGTATTTGGGTAGGTTTTTAGCAGTGTTGAAGCCGCTTCAAAACGACTTTCTGCTACAAATATAGGAGCTGAACAGGCAAGTAATAAAATGGCTGGTTCATCACCAACGTCTGAAAGGGCACTGTCTGGCTTAACTTCAAGGCATGCAGTGCTGATTCGTCCATAGCCGCGTGAAATGACGCCGACTTTGATGTTTTGAGCTTGCAAATGCTGCATCAAAGCAATCACCGTGGGCGTTTTGCCGCCACCGCCTGTGACGATATTGCCTACCACGACGACAGGAACACTGACTTTGTGCGTCTTAAAAACGCCGATCTTGTACAGCGCTTTGTGGCTAAAAGCTAAGAGTCGATAAACTTGCGACAGCGGCCAGAGAATGATTTTAAATACAAATGATAGCGGTGTAGGCATATACCACGTCACCTGCAGCCATTTTTCTATGTTTTTAGCGATAGTATTACTTGCCAACACCGGTTTTTTGGGTCGCAAAAGTGATTTGGTTCAAACCGGTTTGCCGCGCCGCTTCCATCACGCTAATGACGGATTGGTGGGTAGCCTGGGCGTCAGCGCTGATGATGATCACGGGTTCCTTGCCAGCCACAGGCGTGCCAAGCGCTTTATTGGCATCGGCC
>JANMTB010000110.1:0-9653 GCA_031390045.1 Polaromonas sp. | reverse complement strand
GATTGAACATGCGTGAAGTCAAGAATACGGACGCCATCTAATGCTTTACTCATAAAAATTTCCTAAAAATACTAAAAATCAAAAACTAAATACTCTCAACAACTGGCTTTTATGCCGCGACTTCAACCACTGCTTCAACTGCTACTTGAGCCACTTTTTGATTTGCTCTGTTTTTTGCTAGCCAAACATTCACAGCACTGACAGTTTGATCAACACTAGCGTGCTGCAACCCCAACTGCGCCGCAAAAGTTTGGACAATCATATCGACACGTTCAATATGCATCGCCCCTGCCGCCAAAGCACGCGCGGCTGAGGAAGGCTTGGCCAACCCATTGGCAGCTGCTGCGTACTTGTCAAAAGGGACGAGATCATCTGCTGAAGCGCCCATTTTTTCGCACAGCTTTGCCACCCATTCGTAGATCTCTTTAGATTGGGCCAAATCATCCAAGACAGCGTCTTTGATGGGGCGTATGCCGTCGATTTGGATGCAACGGTAATTGCCTGTCAACAACATGCTCCACTTTGCCAAGGGGACGAACAAAGAATCGAACACCTTGAGTTTCACGGGCAATTCCAAAGCTTCACCATTGAGCGTGTAACGCACAGCCTCAATATCGGCTTCGAGCTGCTGCAATATTTGGGTGTGCTTGTCGGACTCAAATCGCGCGACTTTGAAGTTCGTTGGCAACGCCACCTGCAGCACGTTGACGGGCTCATCCACAGGTCGGAACGCTTGCGGGTCTGGACTGGACAATGTCATGCAAGCCGGGTCGAACGCATCCCATACCTCAGCCTGGGCATAAGCGGATCGAAATTTACTCAAATCAATGTTCACCATGCTCACATTATCTTGAGTAACCAAACGCGCCAAATACGGCAGCGGTGGCATGTTCATGATAGGCATGCAAGGCAATTTGGCCAAGGCGATTTGCTGCATCAACTCACGAATGCCATCTTGCCGGTACTGCGGCTCTTGCATGGCTAGCACGACCAAATCAAAGGAGGCTAAATCGGCGATTTGCTGCGGTGTGCTCGCAGTCAAACGACCCGTCAACTCTTTTGAGCTGACTTCTAGCAGACCATTGATACCGATATCGCGCCGACCTTTGATGGGCAAACGAACGCGAATACCCTCTGCATTGATCAAATTCGCCGTGGCAGTACGACAAGTCATCGTCACGTTGTGGCCCGCTGCCAAGCATTTGATGGCTAAAAGTGATCCGTAGGATGCACCCAAAATTAAGATATTGAAAACAGGTTTTTTACTCATACATCAATGATACGGGTAAATACCTAAAAACTCTCAAGTCTTATATAAGATATAAGATATTAGACTTGATATTTTTTAAAAAATTGACTGCGGTCAAAATTCTCCTTTCGTTAAAGTCACAAAATTTCACCTTGCGTTTTATCGTTTCACAATGTGGTTTATTGAGTTTTATTGCGTCCATTGAATGAAATAATTTTAAAAATAAGTATGCTTATTTGTTGTTGAATTACCGCAAACTAGTTATTATTAATAACTATATTCGCGCAAAACAACGATCAGGCGACAACCATGTGGACTTACAATGCCCCGCGTCGGGACATGCATTTTGTCATTGAAGAAGTCTTGCAAGCGCCTACCGCTTGGGCTCAAACGCCGGCTTTTAAGGATTTGGATGTCGACACCTCGCGTCAGATTTTGGAAGAAGCGGGCAAATTTGCCAATGGCGTGTTAGCCCCCATCAACAGCGCGGCGGATCTAGAAGGCTGCAAATGGGTTGACGGCAACGTGACCACACCACTAGGCTACCCCGCCGTCTACAAAGCCTATGTAGACGGCGGCTGGCCAGCGCTAGCGTGTGACCCGGCCTACGGTGGACAAGGCTTGCCGCAGCTGCTGAACGCGGCTTTGAACGAGATACCAGGACATGACCGACAGCATCGTGCACTTGGTGCTGTGCCGCCTGCCAGATGCGCCGGCGGGCAACAAAGGCTTATCGCTGATGGTGGCGCCCAAGTTTTTGCCGGATGGCTCGCGCAACAAGATCCGCTGCGATGGGATTGAGAAAAAAATGGGCATCAAAGGCAGCGCCACTAGCACCTTGAGCTTTGAAGGCGCGACCGGCTTGCTGGTGGGTGAGCCACACAAGGGCTTGACCGCCATGTTTGTGATGATGAACTCCGCCCGCCTGCACGTCGCCATGCAGGGCTTGGGGCACCTAGAGATGGCGCAGCAAAACGCCCACGCCTACGCCAGTGAGCGAGTGCAGGGCAAGGCGAATGGCAAAGCAGGCACGATCGACCAGCACCCTGCCGTGCGGCGTAACTTGTGGAGCCTGCGCTCCTTATGCGAAGGCGAGCGTGTGGTCGCCTACTGGCCGGCACAGTTGCTGGACGAGGCGCACAGCCACCCAGATGCGACCCAGCGCGCCAAGGCGGAGGACTTGGTCGCCCTGCTCACCCCTGTCGCTAAAGCATTTTTCACAGACAACGGCAACCGTGACGCGAACGAGGCGCTGCAGGTGCGGGGCGGCTACGGCTATGTGCATGAGTACGGCATCGAGCAAACCGTGCGCGACAGCCGCATTGCCATGATTTACGAAGGCACCAACGAAATTCAGGCCATTGACCTGCTGCAGCGCAAGATCATGCCTGACGGCAGCGCGAAGCTACTTGATTTGCTGACGGTATTGGCCCATGAGATTGACGCGGGAGCGGGAGTGCCTGAATTGCAAGAATTCACAGAAGCGCTAAGCGATCAAATAGCCGCCACCCGCGCGGCTGTGGGCGCTTTGCTGGCCGCACGTGAAGCCGACCCCGACTGGTCACTGCGCGTGGCGGATGACTTTTTGCGTGGGCTGGGCCTGACTTTGCTGGCCTGGGCTTGGGCGCGCAGTGCGCGGATCGCCTTACCGCAAGTGGCAGACGCCTGGTATGCAGACAAAGTCAAAACTGCCCGATTTGGTGTGCAGTGGCTGCTGCCTGAGGCGAGCTACCGCTGGCAGCGGGTGATGGCACGAAACGCCATTTTACCTGAAATTAGCTAATTTCATCCTCAAAATACGTCTCTAGCCGGCGTATTTATTAACTAAGTAGCTATCAAAATTATAGTAAATTCAGTTGATTTGGCGGAATTACTAAATCTTAATTTGCAGCCTTGGCGACTTTGGCCAGTCTAAGTGGAAGAATTCACCACGCGGTTTGTCGGTGCGCTCATAGGTGTGCGCGCCGAAGTAATCGCGTTGGCCTTGCAGCAAGTTAGCTGGTAAGTTAGCGCTGCGGTAACCGTCAAAATACGCCAAAGCAGAGCTGAACGCTGGGACGGGGATGCCATGTTGCACTGCCAAACCAATCACTTTGCGCCAGTTGTTTTGCGCATCGTGCAGCGCATTCGTGAAATAGCTGTCCAACATCAAGTTTTTCAAATCAGCTTGGGTGTTGTAGGCATCGCTGATTTTCTGCAAAAACCGTGCGCGAATGATGCATCCGCCGCGCCAAATTTGGGCGATGGTGGCGAAGTTCAGCGTCCATTTGTATTCTTTCTCTGCTTCTTTCATGAGCTGAAAGCCCTGTGCGTATGCGCAAATTTTGGAACAATACAATGCATCATGAATCGCAGCAATGATGACTTCACGGTCTTTTTCAAAAGGTAACTGCGGCCCTTTGAGAATTTGACTGGCTGCCACACGCTCGGCTTTCAGGGCAGACAAAGCGCGCGCAAACACGGCTTCGGCAATCGCGTTAGCAGGAGCGCCTAGCTCCAGCGCGTTGGCAGCCGTCCACATGCCTGTGCCCTTTTGCCCAGCGGTGTCTAGCACTTTGTCGACCAAATAGGTTTGGCCGCTGGCGTCTTCAGGGTCTTTTTGCTGCAAAATGTCGGCGGTGATTTCGATCAGGTAGCTGGATAAAGTGCCCTGACCCTTGTTGTTCCATGCATTGAACACTTTGCCAATCTCACCCGCAGTCATTCCGAGCATGTTTTTCATCAAGGCATAGGCTTCGCATATGAGTTGCATGTCTATGTACTCGATGCCGTTGTGCACCATTTTCACGTAGTGGCCTGCGCCATCTGGGCCAATATGCGCGGTGCAAGGCACGCCGCCTATCAGTGGGTGGCCTGGGCTAGCACCTTCTAGCTGTTGCCCTGTTACGGAGTCAACCTTGGCGGCGATATCGCACCAGATCGGCTCTAAAGATGCCCAGGCTTTGACAGTGCCGCCCGGCATAAGGGACGGGCCAAAACGTGCGCCGGTTTCGCCACCCGAAACGCCTGATCCTATGAAAGCAAAACCTTTGGCACTCAGTTCTTTTTCGCGGCGAATGGTGTCGCCCCACAATGCGTTACCTCCGTCGATGACGATGTCATCAGCTTCTAAATAAGGAACTAGCGTTGCAATCGTGTCATCCGTCGCTTTGCCAGCTTTGACCAAAAGAATAATTTTGCGTGGACGTTTGATACTCTGCACGAAAGCGGCAACATCGGTATAACCAGCAACACGTGGTGCTGAAGGTTCGCTTATTTTGCACTGGGCAATAAAGTCGCTAGTGCGCTCAGGGTTGCGGTTAAAAACGGAGATCTTGTAGCCGTGGTCAGCAATATTGAGTGCTAAGTTTTGCCCCATAACAGCCAAGCCAACCAAGCCAATGTCTGATGATGCGCTAAATGAAGTTGTCATATAGAAATTTTGCCGTTAAATTGTCCCGTTAATTGTGCCGTTAATTGTGCCGTTATCATAGGCGTTTTAGAAATCGAATCTAGCTGAAATTCATGCCAAACACTATAAATACAAATTTTGTACCCTGGTTTCGATCTGTCGCACCCTATATTCACCTGCACAGAGGAAAGACTTTTGTTGTCGGCATTGCGGGGGAGGCTATTGCAGCGGGTAAATTGCAGCATTTGGCGCAAGATTTGGCATTGATTCAAAGCATGGGCGTCAAAGTGGTATTGGTGCATGGTTTCAGACCACAGGTCAATGAGCAACTGTTAGCCAAAGGTCACACACCGCGCTATTCACACGGTATGCGCATTACGGACGAAGTTGCTTTGGATTGCGCCCAAGAGGCCGCAGGGCAATTGCGGTATGAAATTGAAGCCGCATTCAGCCAAGGTCTGCCGAATACGCCCATGGCGGGCTCTACCATACGGGTAATGTCAGGTAATTTCATCACAGCAAGACCCGTTGGTATTGTGGATGGCGTCGATTTTCAACATTCTGGCTTGGTGCGAAAGGTCGATACTGCGGGCATCATGCAAACGCTAAATTTTGGTGCGATGGTTCTGTTGTCGCCGTTTGGATTTTCGCCGACTGGTGAAGCATTTAACTTAACAATGGAAGAGGTGGCGACTTCGGTTGCCATCGCATTGCAAGCCGATAAGCTGATTTTTATGAGTGAGATTCCAGGTATTCGAATGCAACCGAACGAGCCTGAAAGTGAAGATAACCCGATTGATACCGAGTTGCCGCTTGCGGTAGCAGAAAAGCTGCTCGCCAATCTACCATCACCGACACAGCCAAGTGATGCTGCGTTTTACCTGCAGCATTGTGTGAAAGCTTGCAAAGAAGGCGTTGAGCGCAGTCATATATTACCGTTCGACGTGGATGGTTCGCTTCTGCTTGAAATTTATATGCACGATGGTATTGGCACCATGGTGGTTGACGAAAAACTGGAGAGCTTACGCGAAGCTACGGCCGATGATGTGAGCGGAATTTTGCAGCTGATCGAGCCGTTTGAAAAAGATGGCACTCTCGTCAAACGCAGCCCGACTGAAATTGAGCGCGATGCCAACAACTACAGCATCATCGAACACGATGGTGTGATTTTTGCCTGTGCAGCGCTTTATCCATACCCAGAAGCTCGCACTGCTGAGATGGCGGCACTCACTGTATCGCCACATGTGCAAGGCCAAGGCGATGGTGAACGCGTGCTAAAACGTATTGAACAACGCGCTAAAGCAGCTGGTTTAGACAGTATTTTTGTGCTGACGACGCGAACCATGCATTGGTTTTTAAAGCGCGGCTTCAAGCAAGTTGACCCTGATTGGCTCCCAGATGCACGCAAGCGCAAATACAACTGGGATAGGAAGAGCCAAGTTTTGGTAAAAAAGGTTAGCTAAAAAACTCTGTCAAACTAGCGCCAAATACACTTTAGATGCATCATACACCAAGTAAATATATGTCGGCTTGGACAGATTTCTTGTTTGGTATGAAACTATGGAATCATCGACGTGCAGCCACAACGTATCGTCGTTCAGGAGGCATGGCAATGCTGATCTCAGAATTCAAAACTCGCCACAACTTACTTAGTCTATCAACTGCTTCATCCGTCGTATCTGCAACTTCTTTTTTGACGACTCCTTCAGGTGAATTCATTAAGACATAGATTTTTGGTTTTTTCTTGAGTGAAATTTCCGTGTCTAAAACTCGCCAAAGTTTGCTTAACTTGTCGTTCGCCTCTCGCGTTGTATCGCTGAGCGATGACGAACCATCTCTCAAGATAGCTTGCCGATTCGCCGCAATTTCTGTATTAAGTACACGCCACAATTGACTCATCACTTCTGCGACTTCTTTCGTTTTCGCAGCACTAGGCTGTTCAACCGTGTCCTCGCCTGATTGGCGCTTGAATGCAATATCAGTATTCAAGACAGACCACAACTGGCCCATCACGTCTTTGACTTTTTCTTCTGAAGTTTTTTCTGGCGGGATGTTTTGACCGTTAACATCTTTTAAAATTTTGACATTCTTTTTAGCAGTTGTTTTATCAGTTTTGCTAGGAGCTGAGACTCTAACAATTGATTGGTTAGTAGCATCTGATTTTGCAACAATGTCCGTGTTCAGCACATGCCAAAGTTGACTTAAAACATCGCCAGCCTCTATACCAATTGGTGCTTTAGGGTCTATCTTGGCTCTTGCAGCTTTGCTAAGCACAATATCAGTATTGAGCACGCGCCACAGTCGGCTAAGAACATCGCCACTGCTTTCAATCTCAACTTTTGTCTTGCCTAACTCAATTTTACTTTTAGGTGACAAGTCTGCTTTGAGTACAGGTTTTGCATTCTCAGTAACAGCTTGCAAGGGTTTTGCAAGCTGCTGAGTTGAAACTGTTGCCGTTGATTTTTCAGTGGTTTTTAATGCTGCAGGATTAGTAACCGCGGTATCTTTAGCATTCAGCGTTTTGACAGTGTCTAAGACTTCAAGATTTACATCCATGATATTGGCGCCAACAACATAAATATGCCCTTGACTTTCGAGCACGTTTAACAGCGCAAAGGTTTTGTCAACCGGCAATTTCAATCGCCTAGCGATCAAAAAACCTACCATAGGACGCTTAGCCAAGAGTGTGCAAATCAGACGCAGATCTTCAACCAAATCGCCATGCATATTGCCCAATTTTGGCCAAGACATCAAACGCAACAGGCATAGCATGAACTGACTATCAAGACGCTTGATAGACATGGCATACGCTGCGCTCCACTCGGCTCCGATATTTTTACTAGTTGCCACCTGATGATCGTTTCAAAAAGTTATTGCAAATAGCTTCTAAACGTCCCAATACATCATCGATCTAGGATCGAGCTTAATTTGGGCTATAGCCAGCTGCTGCTGACAAAATTATACATAAGGTTACTATAATGAAGTTACCATTTTGCCAAAATGATAACAAAAGTCCCCAAAATAAGACATTTATCAGGTAAAAATCATATTTAAGATAGAATCGAGATGCTTAATTGTGATTTTATGTAACGTTAGTCATCAGACTTAATCGCCGTCAATCACTTACCTCGATACAAATTCCACATGGCAACCGCTGCAAAGCCGCAAAAGCATAAGAACGACCAGTTAGCGATGGATCCGCCCAAAAAAGTCCAATCAATTTTGGTGCAATCGCCAGAGCCTTTGAATATCATAGGTAACACTTTTTGTAGCGGAAACGTTTCAATCATGCCGTAAATGTCACGCCCGCAAGATGCAATTTCTGGTGGGTACCACTGTAGCCAGCTTTGACGCGCTGCCACAAAGGCACCGGCTAGCGCAGTAATGATCAGTAGCACAGAACCACTTATGTGCATAAAATTTGACCGATTTAAGGATCTAGCCGGCGTAATTATTGCTTCTAAAGCTATTAAAAATATAGCATACCGTTGTACCACGCACATCGGGCATGGTTCTAAACCGACAATATGCTGCAAATAATAACCAAATGCCAGCATCGCCGCACATGCAAAAGCGATCAACAACATGACTTGACGAAAACTAAGTCGACGGATAAAGCTAAACATATTCAAAGGAAAGACTCCACGGTAAAATCAAAGTTAACACATTCCCAAATATTCTGAAAACTCTAAAAGATAGGTAATCATATGGCACGCATGGTCAAATGTATCAAATTAGGCGTAGAAGCCGAAGGACTCGACTTTCCCCCCTACCCTGGCGACTTGGGAAAGAAGCTGTGGGAAGGCGTGAGCAAACAAGCTTGGGCAGACTGGATGAAACATCAAACTATGCTGGTGAACGAAAACCGCCTGAATTTGGGTGATTTACGCGCACGCCAATATCTAGCGCGCCAGATGGAAGCGCATTTCTTTGGCGCGGGTGCTGATGCTGCGCAGGGTTACGTGCCGCCATCGGCCTAAAATTACATTTAGGCAATAGTAATCAAGCATTGTGTCGCTCATTGTGTCGTTATTGGCGCTGGTATCGCAGGCGCATGTGCCGCAGCTAGTCTTGCACAACGAGGATGGCTGGTCACTGTGCTGGATTCAGCGCCATTGCCAGCAAGTGGCGCTTCAGGCTTGCCAGTGGGTTTGTATGCACCTTACGTTTCGGCAGACAACAATTTCACCTCTCAAATCACCGATATTGGTGTTGAATTTACCCGCAAAATTGCCAAACGCTTGCTGATCGAAGGTATGGATTGGCAGTCAAGTGGTTTGATGACGCGCAAATACGGCGAACTTGAAAAATGGCACGCCAATGCAGGCTGGATCAAACCGGTAGCCTTGGTGCAAGCTTGTTTAAACCAAGTTGGCGTGACTTGGCGAGGTAATTGTGATGTTCAAAATCTGTCGCGGCATGGTGAGTTGTGGCAAGTTTTAGGTACCGATCAACAAGTTCTCGCCGAAACAAACATGGTTGTTGTTGCCACCTCCAACCACAGTGCTTATTTATTGAATACGATTTCATCATCTGTCACAAGTGCTTCTAGATTGCCAAAGTTGAACCTGCAAGCCATCCGTGGCCAGGTCACTTTTGGCAATCTACTAGATGTTCATCCTTCGAATCGTTCAAACTTCCCCATTAACGGCGATGGCAGTTACATTGAAACGGACGATGCGTGGCTGGTAGCGGCAAGTTACGACCGTGTCAATATGAGCTTAGAAGCTAATATCACTGATCAGGCGGAAAATTTTGATCGCTTGGATGGTTTGGTGCCAGAGATCGCAAGCCAGCTAAAACCATCTTTTACAAGCGGAAAAGTGGGCAATTGGGTGGGTATTCGCTGCGCGAGCTCCGACAGATTGCCGATTGTGGGCGAGGTAGCGCGAGGCTTGTGGGTATTGACCGCGTTGGCATCGCGTGGTTTGACGTTTGCACCGCTATGTGCAGAGCTTTTGGCGACGCAAATGAACGGTCAAGAAGCACCACTGAATCCGCGTTTGGTAAAAG
>JANMTB010000092.1:0-18515 GCA_031390045.1 Polaromonas sp. | reverse complement strand
TATTATTTGAAGCGGTTGCTTTCATGAAAGATCGATTTGCATCAATAATGTCGGCATGAAAATCAAATTCACCAAAATGCAAGGCGCAGGCAACGACTTTGTTGTGCTGGACGAGACGCGTGGGCGTTTGAATTTGAGTGTGGCGCAGTACCAGTTTTTGGCCAATCGGCACTTTGGCGTGGGGGCGGACCAGATTTTGTCGGTTCGTGCTGCACCTGCGGACTCAAAAGACATTGATTTTTCGTATGCGATTCACAACAACGACGGCTCGGAAGTCGAGCACTGCGGGAATGGGGCGCGCTGCTTTGTGCGTTTTGTGCGCGACCAAGGTCTGACCGATAAAAACGTCATCAAAGTACAAACCATGAACCGAGTGATTGAGTTGCGCGCCACTGAGGATGGGCAGGTCACCGTCAACATGGGTGCTCCGCAGTTTGAAGCCATCAGTTTGCCGTTTGAGCCTGCGGGGCTGGAGGTGAAGCAAAAGGGTCTTGCGGAGGTGTTTTTGCTCGATTTGAGTGAAAATATGCCTAAAAATGCATCAAATAAGCCACTAGCCGGCGTATTTATTTCCTCAGTAGCTATTAAAAGTATAGTGAATTTCGCCATTGTATCTATGGGCAATCCGCATGCTGTGCAGCTGGTGGATGATGTGGATACGGCTGACGTCGAGCAAATCGGCCCGCTGGTATCCAAACACACACGATTCCCACGCGGTGTGAACGCTGGTTTCATGCAAATTGTTAACCGTGGGCAGGTGAAATTACGCGTTTACGAGCGCGGTGCGGGTGAGACGCTGGCTTGCGGCACGGGCGCGTGTGCTGCGGTGGTGGCGGGCATTCGTCAGGGTTTGTTGGATGCTAGCGTGCAAGTGACCACGCGCGGTGGGTTGTTACAAATTGACTGGGCGGGCGGCGATGCGCCTGTCATGATGACGGGGCCGGCGACCAAGGTTTTTGAATCTGAGATTGAAATCCCTTCAAATTTAAGCTAAAACCAAAACCTGAAATAAACTAAGTCATTGATAAATATACAAAAAAATATGCCAAATTCAAATTTACCTTCTCAACTGAACCCTATCACCGAGCAAGACATCGCAAATTTTTTGGTTAATACACCTGATTTTTTTGAGCGTCATGCAGAGTTGCTGTCCTCGGTGCAACTCAACAGTGGCCATGGCAAGCGTGCTGTGAGTTTGCAAGAGCGCCAAGCGGAAATGTTGCGTGAAAAAATCAAAATTTTAGAGCGCGGTTTGATGGACATGATCCGCTATGGCAATGAAAACACTCAAACGACAGACAAATTGCAGCGCTGGACGCGCAAATTGCTACTGTCTACAGATGTTAAAGCCTTGCCTGAATTGATTGTCTACAACATCAAAGAAGAGTTTGCCGTACCACAGGTGGCTATCAAGGTTTGGGCTGTGGATGAGCAATATGCTTCTGAGACTTTTGCCAATGGTGTGAGTGAAGAGGCGCAAGCGTTTGCCTCGTCGCTGACCTTGCCTTTTGTGGGCTTGAATGCGAAATTTGAAGCCGCCACGTGGTTAGATAACCCAGAGCAGGCGGTGTCGCTGGCGCTGATTCCTTTGAAAGCTGCTGATTCAGCCGCGGCTTTGGGCTTGCTGGTGTTAGCTTCACCTGATGGCCAGCGCTTTAACAGCGGCATGGGCACGGACTTTTTAGAGCGTATTGGCGAAGTGGCCAGTGCGGCGTTGTCTAGATTGAAAGATGGAAACAACGACTGACAGTGATGTGATCATTGATCCGCTGGTTGCTCGGTATTTAGAGCACGTGCGGGTAGAGCGGCGGTTGGCAGCTCGGACGGTGACACTGTACGAGCTGGATTTGATTAAGCTCGCCGAATACGCCAAATCAGCTTCCGTAGAGTTGCTCAGCGTGCAAACCAGCCACATTCGCCGCTGGGTAGCGCAGATGCATTCGGGCGGACGCGGCGGGCGCGGGATTGCGCTGATTTTGTCCGGCTGGCGTGGGTTTTACGTCTGGCTAGGGCGAGAAGGGCTGATTGCCAGCAACCCAGTGCAAGATGTGAAAGCGCCCAAAGCCGCAAAACCCTTGCCCAAAGCGCTTAGTGTGGACGATTCGGTGCAATTCGCCAGCTATCAAAACGATGCACAAGACCCTTGGCTAGAAGCGCGCGATGCGGCGTTGGTTGAGCTGCTTTACGGCAGTGGCTTGCGGGTGGCTGAACTGGTGGGTTTGGATGCTGTGACGACTACTGCATCTCGCGGTTGGGTGGATATGCAGGCAGCAGAGGTGCATGTGTTGGGCAAAGGCGGTAAGCGGCGCGCTGTGCCAGTGGGTACTAAAGCAATCCTAGCTTTAGAGGTATGGAATTCGATTCGAGCCGGCGTATTTATTGACTATGAAGCTACAAATAATATAGCAAAAAGCACTGACAGAAGTACTGATAAAAATGCTTTGTTCTTAGGTAGAAATGGCACTCGGCTCACGGCTGCTTCTGTCTGGCAGCGTTTGAAACGGCGTAGTTTGCAAGCGGGTCTGGCAGTACCAGTTCATCCGCATATGCTGCGCCATTCGTTTGCCAGCCATGTGCTGCAGTCTAGTGGTGATTTGCGGGCGGTGCAAGAGCTTTTGGGGCACAGCCAAATCGCCACGACGCAGATTTATACACGCTTGGATTTTCAACATCTCGCCAAAGCGTATGATGCAGCCCATCCCAGAGCAAAAGCGAAGGTTAAACCGACTTAACCGAATAAAAATGAGTAATACCGACTATAGCGACTTGAGTTTTGATTTGAATTTTGACTTGAAATTGAGCTTTTCAGCGTCATATAGTCTGACGTGCAACTGTATGTAATTACACTAGCTTTTTGGGCACTATTTTTTTGCTTTTTGCTTTTTCTTTTTAATATGTAGGTAATTTCTATGAGTCTTATCCCTGTAACAATTTTGACTGGCTTCTTAGGCTCAGGTAAAACCACACTTTTAAAGCGTATTTTGACTGAGGCACACGGTCACAAAATCGCAGTGATCGAAAACGAATTCGGTGAAGAAAACATCGACAGCGACATTTTGGTGTCGTCCACCACAGAAAACATCATACAAATGAGCAATGGCTGCGTTTGCTGCACGATTCGCGACGATTTGCGGGTGACTTTGCAAGATTTGGCAGAGAAAAAACGCAAAGGTGAAATCACGTTTGACCGTGTGGTGATTGAAACCACCGGCCTGGCAGACCCTGGCCCGGTGGCGCAAACGTTCTTCATGGACGAAGAAATAGCCGAGCAGTATTTGCTGGACAGCATATTGACCTTGGTCGATGCCAAGCATGCGCAATCTCAGCTGACCGAGCGACTGGAAGCGCGCCGTCAAATTGGTTTTGCTGATCAAATTTTCATCAGCAAATCAGACTTGGTAGCGAAAGACGAGGTTGATGCCTTGATGCATCGCATCAAGCACATGAACCCACGCGCCCCGCAAAAAACGGTACATTTTGGTGAAGTAGCGATTGCGGATGTGTTTGATTTGCGTGGTTTCAATTTGAATGCGCGGCTAGATATTGACCCAGATTTTTTGAAGGATGACAATGCCATTGATCCTGAAAACTTAGGGCCATTTTTAGGCGCTAACAACTCACACAAGCACCATGCGCATGACGACGATGTAAAGAGCTTTGTGTTCAAGTCAGACAAATACTTTGATGCCGCAAAACTTGAAGACTTCTTAGGTGCAATCGTCAATATTTATGGCCCACGCATGTTGCGCTACAAAGGCGTGCTAAACATGAAAGGCACAGAACGCAAAGTTATTTTTCAAGGCGTGCACCAGTTGATGGGCAGCGATTTGGGTCCCGTTTGGGCAAAAGACGAAAAACGTAACAGCAAAATGGTGTTTATTGGCATCAATTTGCCAAAAGACATCTTTTTGCAAGGAATGGAGCAATGCTTGGTTTAAATCTCGGCTGAAACGGCTACAATCCGCGCGCTGATTGATTTTTGGCAATATTGAAAGATTTATTTATATCGTTTGATATAAATAAATACCTAATAGTTTTAAGATGAACGCGTTGGTTTTCCAGAGCGTGCAAATTTATAGTTTGATTTGAAGAGAAGCCAGCCTAGCTGGGAGACAACGAATGAAAACCGTAGCAAAAAAAGCAGTTAAAAAAGTAGCAATAAAAGTAGCAACAAAAGGAGCCACAAAGGTTGCAAAACCCGTGGTTAGAAAAGCCGCTAAACCTGCTGTGAAAGCACCTGTTAAAGCTGTCAAAAAGCCTTTGGCTAAGTTAGCTAAGCCTTCGAAGCCTGCCAAACCTGCGCCCAAAGCAATTGCCCAAAAACCAAGTAAAGCTGCTGCAAAACTTTTAACCAAATCTGCTGCAAAATCAGTCATAAAAGGCAAAGCAGTGATTCCAGAGAAAGCTGCGAAAGTCGTAAAAACTTCAGCTTTAGTTGCAAAGAAGCTCGTTAAAAAAGTAGAGATTCCGGAAGTCAAAATAAAAACATCAAAATCTTCAAAACTAATCAAGCCATTAAAAGCAGAAAAAATCGTCAAAGACGTTAATACTGTTAAGTCAGCCAAATCAAAAGCTGAATCGAAACCCACAAAAGCAGAATCAAAGTCAAAACAACCCATGGTCATCGCGTCGAAATCAGCACCCACAGAACCCAAGATAACAACGAAACCAACCGCGAATGAAGCCGCTGCGCCCGCAGCACCTGTTTTGTCGAAAGCAAGAACCTCTAGGTTAGCGTCGCTAACGGTGCCTTCTATGGCGCAGTCCATCGCCTCAACCGCTGCAAAGTCTAGCTACGGACCAGCTGTGCACGCAGAGGTATTTGTGATACCACCACCGTTCGCACCCAAGCAAAATCCCAAGCTAGCTAACAATTGGAAAAATAAAACAGCCGAAGAGATGTCTAATGAAGAGCTTTTGGCGATGCCAGAATCTGAGTACATGAATATCAAGCAAATGATGTATTTCCGCTTGAAGTTGATTGAACTCAAAAAGGGAATCTTGGAAAGCGCAGGCGCAACAACTGAGCATTTGCGTGATGAATCCGCTGTGGTGCCTGATCCGACGGACCGCGCAACGATTGAAGAAGAGCACGCGTTAGAGTTACGGACACGTGATCGCGAACGCAAGCTGTTGAAAAAGATCGAACAATCAATCGTGCGTATTGATGCTGGTGACTATGGTTACTGCGATGAAACGGGTGAGGCTATCGGCGTGGGTCGCTTGTTAGCGCGTCCAACTGCTACGCTATCGTTGGAAGCACAGCAGCGCCGAGAGTTGAAGCAAAAAATGTTTGGCGATTAAATATGTGGTCGACTTGGTTTAAAAACATCGAAAAAACCAAGTCAGGTCATTCGGAGGCCGATGCGCAAACGCTTTTGCCACTGTCAGCACAATTACGCGGCGAAGCTAAACGTGTTTGGACTTTGCGCAAACGCGAGTTTGATAAATTACGCACCTTGCGACAAAACCAAAGCACTTCAGAAGATAAACCCAAACAACGGTTTTTCCAAACCAGCATGCTGACTGATTTGAGCGAGAAAACATCAACCTTGAAAAAGATTGATGAAATTGAAGCGCAAATGTCAATGCAGTGGTGGAAAACTGAAGTGTTAGAGATACCACACCGCGCCAAAGCATCCTGAGTTTATATTTGTAGTGCTAAGCAGCTACAACTTTTACATTCATTCTCCAAGGTAAGACGCTACATTCATTGATTGCTGTAAGTCGTTATTTTTCAATGATATTTTTACATATTCACATCATTTTTCGCACCTAAGTCTTTGATTTGATTGAATTATTTGAATAAAAAGACGTTGTTAAAGAAAAATTTACTGATATAGTGGATATAAGTGCAAATTAGTGGATAAAAGTGCACTTAAATTTGTGTAAACCGTTGAATTTTTCTTTTAGGGCTGTGTATCGTGTTTTTAGGCGCTTCATCATTGAGTTTGGATGCGAAAGGTCGGCTTTCCGTGCCGACACGTCATCACGACGAGCTGATGACGAGTTGCGAGGGTCAAGTTGTCATTACCCAGCACTACGAAGGTTGTTTGATGGTGTTTCCTAAACCTGCTTGGGAAGCATTTAGTGCCAAAATCTCGGCCTTGCCTATGTCGTCCTTGCGCCTCAAGCGCATATACCTCAGCAACGCTATGAGCGTGGAGATGGATGGCACGGGACGTATTTTGATTTCGCCCGAGTTGCGCGAATCAGTGGATATTACCAAAGAAACCACTCTGCGTGGTATGGGCCATTATTTTGAGCTGTGGGACAAGGTTGCCTATGAAGCCTACGACACCCGCCAAAAGAGAAGCATGCAAGAAGTCATGCCTGCTGAACTAAACGACATCACTTTTTGATCGCAATGGCCACACCGTCTTTGCAACACACCACCGTCTTGCTTAACGAGGCTGTCGACGCCTTGATTACAGATGCGGGTGCAACCTATATCGACGCCACTTTTGGCCGTGGCGGGCACTCAAAACTCATCTTGTCAAAATTAAATGCTAACGGCAAGCTGGTGGTTTTTGACAAAGATCCCGCAGCCATCATTGTGGCTGAAGCTATCAGCGATAGGCGTTTGTCGATTCGTCATGAAGGCTTCAAGCATGTCGGCGATTTGCCTGATAAAAGTGCTGCAGGTTTGTTGATGGATTTGGGTGTGAGTTCGCCGCAAATCGACACACCTGAACGCGGCTTTAGTTTTCGGTTTGATGCGCCGCTTGATATGCGCATGGACACCACACGCGGCCAAACGGTGGCGCAGTGGCTTTTAACAGCGGATGTAACCCACATAACGGAGGTGATACGTGACTACGGCGAAGAACGGTTTGCTAGCTCTATTGCAAAAGCGATTGTTACGCGCAGGCAAGATGGGCACCCCCTTACAACAACAGCACAATTGGCCAGCCTCGTGGCTGACACGGTCAAAACTCGCGAGCAGGGCCAGAACCCAGCAACGCGCACATTTCAGGCTTTTCGGATTTACATCAATGCCGAGCTTGAAGAATTGCAACAAGCGCTAGAGGCGAGTTTGGATGTGATCAGCCCAGGCGGGCGCTTGGTCGTGATCAGTTTTCATTCTTTGGAAGACCGCATCGTCAAGCAATTCATTGCGAAGCATTCGAAAGAAGAGTTTGACCGTAGAGTTCCCATTGCTTCGAACAAGCCGATGAAGTTAAAAGCGATCGGCAGAGTAAAAGCTAGTCAAACTGAAGTCAGCGCCAATGTGCGTTCGCGCAGCGCGGTCATGCGCGTGGCGGAAAGGTTGGCAGCATGACCCGCATCAACTTTCTACTTATGGCGTCAGTCGTGGCGACGATGCTGTACATCGTTAAAATTCAATATCAGTCACGGCAGCTCTTTGTTGCCATTGAAAAAGCAACAGTGAATGTGCGTAAATTAGAGCTTGAACACGCTTCACTTCTCGTGGAAAGCCGTGCGCAAGCGACGCCGTTGATCATTGAAAAATTGGCTAAAGAAAAGCTGCAAATGCGTTCTGCCACACCCGCAGTAACGCAATATACAAGTGCTATAAATGCCACTAAACCGCAAACACCACTCGCGGAGGTGGCGAAATGAGCCGCAGCATCAACTACGCTTCCAGTCCCTTATTGACGAGCAAAACCCCAGTCTGGCGCAGCAAATTCATTGTTGCCATGATTGCTATTGGTTTCTTCTGTTTGATCGGGCGTGCTGCTTATATCCAAGCGATCAACAGTAAATTTTTCATTAGACAAGGCGACCTCAGATTCGTAAGAACCTTGGATTTGCCTGCTAATCGAGGCAAGATCTTGGACAGGAATGGTTTGATTCTAGCGTCTAGCGTGCTGTCACCCAGCATCTGGGCTATCCCAGAAGATGTTGAGATTGATGACGCAAAGTTGACCAAACTTGCTAAGCTGCTGGAGATGCCTAAAAAAGAGGTATCGCAAAAACTGAATGACGAAGATAAGAGTTTTGTTTGGTTAAAGCGGCAGGTTGATGAATCAAATGCCAGAAGCATTGAAGCCTTGGGTATCAAAGGCGTGTATTTACGAAACGAGTACAAACGCAAATACCCTGAGGGTGATTCTGCCGCCTCCATCATGGGATATGCCAATGTCGATGGCAAAGGCATAGGCGGTGTTGAGCTGGCCTTTAACTATGAGCTAGCCGGTCAAGTGGGATCACGAAAAGTTATCAAAAACAGGCTGGGGCAAGTTGTAGAAAACATTGGCGAGCAGCGCCCACCCACGGCTGGCAAAGACCACCAACTCAGTATCGACAGCCGCATTCAGTTTTTTGCATTTCAAAAACTGCGCGATGCGGTTATTGAACACAAAGCAAACTCAGGCAGTGCCGTTGTATTAGATGTGCTTACCGGCGAAGTGCTAGCACTTGCGAATTACCCAGTCGGTAACAATGCCAGTAAAAAAGATGGTATGAATGGCGCACAAATGCGCAACCGTGCTTTGTCAGACACCTTTGAGCCTGGCTCCACGATGAAGCCGTTTATCGCAGCTTTGGCTTTGGAGCGTGGTTTTGTGAAGCCAGAAACAGTGATACAAACTGCGCCAGGACGCATGACGATAGGCGGCGCCACAATATCTGATGCACATCCACAAGGTGAATTAACCGTTAACCAGGTTATTCAAAAATCGAGCAATGTAGGCATTGTTAAACTTGCGATGCAAACCGAACCCAGAGAAATGTGGAGTATGTTTGACCAAGTCGGCTTTGGTCAAAAGCCGCAATTGACCTTTCCAGGTGTAGTTAGTGGCAAATTACGTGCCTATAAAAGCTGGCGACCGATTGAGCAAGCCACCATGAGCTATGGCTATGGTATGTCATGTAGTTTGTTTCAACTGGCGCATGCCTATACTGCATTTGCAAGAGATGGCGAAATAATACCTTTGACGCTAACCAAATCAACTGAACGTGTGGCTGGTGTTCCTGTATTTAAACCAGCCAATGCTATTGCTGTGCGGAATATGTTGAATATGGCAACAAGTTCTGGTGGTACAGCGCCTAAAGCACAAACGATTGGTTATTCAGTGGGCGGAAAAACGGGTACAGCGCATATACAAGAAGGGAAAGGTTACGCCAATAAAAAATACAGAGGTTTTTTTGTTGGCATGGCGCCCATTGAAAACCCTCGCATTGTTGTTGCAGTGATGATTGAAGAGCCGAAAAATGGCAAATACTTTGGTGGCGATGTAGCTGCACCAGTTTTCAGTCAAACCGTGCAACAAACTTTGCGTATTTTAGGTGTGCAGCCAGATATTAATGTCAAGCCACAAATAGTATATACAACCGTTGAGGAATCGATTTAATGATTCAACTCAATAATCCTAAAGAAGTTGTAAATTGGCTAAAAGTTAATGTCAAAGGCGAATTGCGTATCGATAGCCGAGATATTCACGCAGGTGACGGCTTTATCGCTTGGCCGGGCGCTGCTGTAGATGGTAGGCAGTATGTTAAATCTGCGCTACAAAAAGGAGCAACGGCTTGTTTGGTAGAGCATGCAGAACTAGAAGCTAAAGGTTATTTAGTTGAGTATAAAAATAATGCTGAGCAAGAAAAGATTGCGAGTTATTTAAACCTCAAAAATGCTATAGGAAATATAGCATCTCAGGCATATAATACACCGGCTAAAGCTTTAAACGTCATCGCAATTACCGGTACTAATGGCAAAACAACATCTGCTTGGTGGTTAGCTCAGGCTTTGTCAGCGCTAGATGCAAACAGCAAAAATAACGCTATTGGAAAACCTACTAAATGCTTTATGGTTGGAACTTTGGGTATTGGGGTTCCAAATGAGGTTGAATCTACAGGATTAACAACACCAGATCCTATAATGCTACACAAGAAGTTTCGAGAGTATGTTGACAATGGTTATACATACTGCGCTATTGAAGCATCATCAATCGGCATTGCAGAGCATCGGCTTGACGGTACAGAAATCAAAATAGCTGTATTTACGAACTTCACGCAAGACCATCTTGATTACCACGGTAGCATGCAGTTGTATTGGGAAGCCAAATTAAAATTATTTGCATGGCCAACATTAACAGCGGCTGTTATTAACATTGATGATCCCAAAGGAGAAGAGTTAGTAAACGTCTTAGATGGGAAATTGTTAGATATTTGGACTATTGCGATAGATCATCCTGCACGTATTAAGGCGTTTGATATCAATTACAGAAAAAATGGTTTGCAATTTAATATTGTTGAAGGTAATCAAATTTATTTGATTGAAACTAAATTTGTAGGTAAATACAATGTCTCTAATTTGTTAGGTGTCATAGCCTCTATGCGAGCCAGTGGTATTGCGTTGAAAGACTGTGTCGAAGCTTGCAAATCATTAACAGCAGTGCCTGGCCGCATGGATATATTGGTAAAAGAAGGCCAACCATTAGTAATTGTTGATTATGCGCATACGCCAGATGCATTAAAGCAAGCTTTAATATCTTTACGTCCCGTGGCGAACAGTCGATCTGGAAAATTAATATGTGTTTTTGGTTGCGGCGGTAATCGTGATGCGAGCAAGCGACCGTTAATGGCGTGTATGGCGGAAGAATATGCCGATACTGTTGTGGTTACAGCAGATAATTCACGCAATGAAAAAATAGAATCAATATTAGATAATATTATCGCAGGGTTTAAAACAAAAGAGAGATTCTCCGTTGAAGAGAATCGTGCCATTGCGATTGCCAAATCGATCAAAAGCGCTCAATCTAACGATGTGATTTTGATCGCCGGCAAAGGCCATGAAAACTACCAAGATGAAAACGGTGTCAAAACCTATTTTTCTGACAAAGAGCAAGCATGGCATGAAATGACAAAAGACGAGGTGGTCACATGATCACTTTGCGCCGACTTCATGCTTGGTTGGAGGGTTCAACGTTGTTTGGCAATCCAGATGCAGTCGTCAAACGTGTTCATACAGATACACGCAGCATACAAGCTGGTGATTTATTCGTAGCGCTGAGTGGCGAACAGTTTGATGGCAACGCTTTCGCAGCAGAGGCGATAGCCAAAGGTGCTGTTGCAGTGATTGCACAGCATGGCCTAGGTATCAAAGGGCTGCAAGGCTTGCAAGTTGTCGATACCAGGCTAGCTTTAAGCAAGATAGCTGCAAACTGGCGTGCTCAATTCCACTTGCCAATGATCGCAGTCACGGGCAGTAATGGCAAAACAACGGTCACGCAAATGATTGCGTCTATCTTGCGTGCGCATGCAGCTGATGCATCGCTGGCAACGATTGGCAATTTGAACAACGATATTGGCGTGCCGTTAACGTTGATGCGTTTAAACAAGAGCCATAACATTGCCGTTGTGGAGTTGGGCATGAACCATCCAGGTGAGATTGCTTACTTGGCCAATATTGCTAAGCCCACGGTCGTGCTTGTGAATAATGCGCAACGCGAGCACCTCGAGTTTATGGTGAGTGTTGAAGCAGTGGCGCATGAAAATGGATCTGCCATTTCTGAGTTGTCAGAATCTGGCATAGCTGTTTACCCAGCAGATGATGACCATAGCGTAATTTGGAAAAAACTTGCCAAGCAACGCAAAACATTCACGTTTTCGATGGATAGTGCAGACAAAAATGTTGACGTGCGAAGTATTAAAGCTGATTGGCGCAATGGCTCATGGCAAATTGTTGCTGCAACACCCGCAGGACAAATTACCTATAGCTTGAAAATTGCTGGGCGTCATAACGTCAAAAACTCGTTGGCAGCTATTGCGTGCGCGTTAGCTGCAAATGTACCCATCAACACGATAGTGGCTGGCTTGGAAGCTTTTACCCCTGTCAAAGGTAGATCATTCACGCAAACAATACGTTTCAATGATCGCGAAATTTTATTGATAGATGACACTTACAACTCAAACCCGGATTCGATGAAAGTAGCTATCGATTCATTGGCGGAAATGGCTGAGCCTAGGCTGTTTGTGATGGGTGACATGGGCGAAGTGGGTGAGCAGGGTTTGGCGTTTCATGCTGAAGCAGGTGCATACGCTCAGAAGAAAGGTATTCAGCACTTGTTTACGTTCGGAGCTTTGTCACAAGAAGCCGCCAAACATTTCAAAGGCGCTCTTCATCTTGAGTCAATTGAAGCTCTGAATGACGCCGTTGCTAATCAGCTGGATAACGTGAGCAGTATGCTGATTAAAGGTTCGCGCTTCATGAAGATGGAGCGCGTCAGCAAACACATCATGGCATTTGATAAAAAAGATAAAAATGAGGAGTCAGCGCATGTTACTTAGTTTGGCGCAGTGGCTGCAAACTTTATCACCCGAATTCGGTTTTTTCAGGGTATTTCAATACATCACTTTTCGTGCGGTGATGGCAGCGATGACTGCTTTGATGATTGGTTTGCTGGCTGGGCCGTACGTCATCAATCGGTTGCGAGCCTTAAAAATAGGACAGCAAGTACGCAGCTACGGTATGGAAACGCATTTGGTGAAAAGTGGCACACCGACTATGGGAGGTGTATTAATTTTGCTATCTATCTCTATCTCTACTTTGCTTTGGTTCGATCTCAGCAACCGGTTTGTGTGGATCGTCTTGTTCGTAACCTTGGGTTTTGGTGCGATAGGTTGGGTTGATGATTGGCGGAAAGTGGTCAACAAAGACCCTGAAGGTATGCGTTCACGGGAGAAGTATTTTTGGCAATCTGTCATCGGTCTGCTGGCCGCTTTGTATTTGGTGTTCAGTATTTCTGAAGTGTCCAATATGCGTGTGCTTGATTTGTTTTTCAAATGGGTGCAATCAGGTTTTGATGTAAATTTACCACCCAAAGCAGGTTTGCAAGTGCCTTTTGTCAAAGTTATTAACTACCCGTTGGGTGTGTTTGGTTTTGTGCTGCTCACGTACTTGGTTATTGTGGGCGCGAGCAATGCAGTTAATTTGACAGATGGTTTAGACGGTTTAGCCATCATGCCTGTGGTAATGGTGGGTTCGTCATTGGGCGTATTTGCCTATGTCACGGGCAGTGCCGTGTATTCAAAATATTTGTTTTTCCCCTATATTCCTGGCTCTGGCGAATTGCTCATATTTTGCGCTGCTATGGCTGGTGCGGGCTTGGCATTTTTATGGTTCAACACTTACCCAGCGCAAATATTTATGGGTGATGTAGGCGCGTTGGCTTTGGGTGCAGCCTTAGGAACCATCGCCGTCATCGTCCGGCAAGAAATTGTATTGTTCATCATGGGTGGCATATTCGTTGCCGAAGCCGTATCTGTGATGTTACAAGTCACTTACTTCAAATACACCAAAAGAAAATTTGGCGAAGGACGGCGTATCTTGAAAATGGCGCCTCTGCATCACCACTACGAAAAAAGCGGCTGGAAAGAAACGCAAGTTGTGGTGCGGTTTTGGATTATCACCATGCTGCTGTGTTTAGTAGGTTTGTCGTCTTTGAAGCTTCGTTAGCACATAGTAAAAATATAAAAATAAATAAAATTATTCTCATGAAATCATTGCAACATCAACACGTCATGATCTTAGGGCTGGGGAACTCCGGCCTAGCGATGGCTCGTTGGTGTGTACGATTTGATGCCAATGTTTTGGTGGTGGATACGCGTGCGAATCCACCACAACTTGAACAGCTTAAAGCTGAACTGCCAAGCGTTAAATTTATTTGTAGTGCGTTTGAACCACATTTAGTTGGTGCTAGTGATCTTGCTTTTTTGCTTGTCAGTCCAGGTATAAAACCTGTAGAAACTGCAGAGTTGGTAACAAGAGCAAAAGAAATAAATGTGCGCATTGGTAATGAGTTGACTTTGTTCAACATGGCGATGGTTGAGTTGAACGAAACTCAACAGTATCGCCCGCAAGTGTTAGCGATTACAGGCACCAATGGCAAGACAACTGTCACCTCTTTGACGGGAAATTTGATTGCTTGTGTCAATAAATCTGTCGCTGTAGCAGGCAACATTGGCCCTAGTTTGTTAGATACGCTGTCAAAAAAATTAGATGCCATGGATTTGCCAGAAGTCTGGGTCTTGGAGCTCAGTAGCTTTCAGTTGAATGAAGCGAATGGCTTTGAGCCAACTGCAGCAGTGGTGCTGAATGTGACGCAAGACCATCTTGATTGGCATGGCAACATGGCTTCATACATCGAAGCGAAATATCATGTGTTTGGTTTAAATAGCAGTATGGTAATCAACCGTGATGATGAGACTGTCATGGACATGCTGACGAATGCAAAAAAATCAAGTAAGTTAAGAAAATATTGCACATTTGGCAGCGATTTGCCAACGCGGCTGGGGGATTATGGCTTGGAATCTGTCAGCGGCATGAGGTGGTTGGTTCGTGCGGTGAGTTCGGAAGAGCTTATCGTCAAAAAACAGCGGTCTTTTATTGAGCCCGTAATTGAGTTGCAGATGCAACGTTTAATACCAACAGATGCTCTTCAAATTCGTGGTCAACACAATATGTTGAATGCATTGGCCTCATTGGCTTTGGCCGAGTCGATTGGTTGCAGTATTTCTAAAATTTTGTATGGCTTGCGCGAATACAAAGGAGAACGACATCGTGTTGAATCCATCGGTGTATTCAATGGCGTCGAGTATATCGATGATAGTAAAGGTACCAATGTGGGTGCAACAGTAGCGGCCATATCTGGTTTAGGTAAAAACAAAAAAATTGTTGTCTTGTTGGGTGGCGATGGCAAAGGGCAAGACTTTTCTCCACTTATTGATGTTGTGAGTAATTATGTTAGGGCAATTGTCTTCATGGGTAAGGACAAAGCCGTGATTGATGAAGTATTAAAGAGTGTTGATGTACCGAAGGTAAGCGTTGAATCTATGAGTCAGGCTGTAGCAGCAGCTGAAAAATTTTCACAAAATGGGGATGCGGTTCTTTTGTCGCCAGCATGTTCAAGCTTGGATATGTTTGATAGTTACGAACACCGTGGGCTTGAATTCAGTAAAATCGTTCGTGATATCTACGCAAAGCGAGCGAAGAATTTACTGGAAGGGGCGGCTTTATGACTGCAATATTCCAAAGCATCTTAAATTTTCGCCTTTTCCCGTCACTATTGGGAGCATTGGGTCAGAGTAAACCAGACTCAAAGTTAAATCAAAAGCATGCTGTAAAACAATACGATGCTAAGGTCTCATTTAAACTTGACATGACACTTATTTGGGTCGTTTTCACGTTACTTATATTTGGAACGGTGATGGTTTATTCGGCATCCATTGCTATGCCTGACAACCCAAGATTTTCTACTCTGACGAGTACTTATTTTGTCTACAGGCATGCACTTTTCATAGCGTTGGCGTGTGTGGTGAGTGTTGTAGCATTTCAATTTCCGTTGACAGTTTGGGAAAAGTTTGCGCCATGGTTATTTGTGGTTTCGCTTTTACTGCTGATTGCTGTGTTGATACCAAATGTAGGTAAAGTGGTAAATGGTGCGCGAAGATGGATTCCACTTGGTTTTATTAGTTTTCAGCCTTCAGAATTCGTCAAATTTGCCATGCTGCTTTATGTGTCAGATTACATGGTGCGCAAGATGGATATCAAAGAGCGGTTTTTCGTTGCAGTTATTCCTATTGGTATCGCGGTTCTTGTGGTTGGCTTATTGTTGCTGGCAGAGCCAGACATGGGTGCATTTATGGTGATTGCTGTGATTGCCATGGGCATCTTATTCTTAGGTGGGGTGAATGCGCGTATGTTTTTTGTTATTGCCGCTTTGATCGTGTTAGCTTTTGGCACCATGATTGCAACGAGTGAGTGGCGTCGAGAGCGGATATTTGCTTACTTAGATCCTTGGAATGCAGAGCATACATTAGGCAAAGGTTACCAACTTTCGCATTCATTAATTGCATTCGGTCGTGGTGAAATTTTTGGTGTTGGCCTAGGCGGTAGTATTGAAAAACTGCATTGGTTACCTGAAGCGCATACTGATTTTTTATTGGCCGTCATCGGTGAAGAATTTGGTCTAATCGGCGTTGCAATCATCATTGGTTTGTTTTTGTGGTTAACAAGAAGGATCATGCATATAGGTCGCCAAGCCATCGCATTGGATAGACTGTTTCCGGGCTTGGTAGCTCAGGGTGTGGCGATATGGCTAGGTTTTCAAGCATTCATTAATATTGGCGTGAACTTGGGAGCATTGCCAACCAAAGGTCTTACCTTGCCATTGATGAGTTATGGCGGAACTGCAATATTGTTTAATGCACTTGCACTTGCAATAGTGCTGCGTATTGATTATGAAAATAAATTGTTAATGCGCGGGGGTCGCGGGTGAAAGCAATCATTAATTCGCAAACGCGAAAAAAAGCATTGATAGCTGCAGCCGGTACAGGAGGGCATATTTTTCCTGGATTAGCCTTGGCGGAAGGTTTGACCAGCAATGGATGGAGTGTAGTGTGGCTTGGTACTACAACTGGTATGGAAAATCGTATAGTGCCGCAGAAAAATATTCAATTCGAAAGCATTGAATTCAATGGCGTTCGCGGAAAAGGTGCCTTGACTTGGTTGCTTATGCCGTTCAAGCTAATCAAAGCAACGCTTGAATGCTACAAAATAATTACTAAAACAAAACCAAATGTGATTGTTGGTTTTGGTGGTTATGTGTCATTGCCGGCAGGATTAGCTGCAAAAATTTCATTTAAGCACTTGATCATTCATGAGCAAAATTCTGTAGCAGGTTTGAGTAATAAAGTACTGTCTTACTTCACAAAAAATGTATTTACAGCCTTTCCGAGCGTGATCAAAAATGCAACTGTAGCGGGAAACCCGTTACGTACTGAATTTTTCAACATTCCTCACCCCGAAGTCAGGTTTCAGAATCGTACTGGACCATTGCACATTTTAATTATTGGTGGCAGCTTAGGGGCAAAATTCTTGAATGAAACTATCCCTCAGGCTATCAAACTGATGCCAGTTCAAAATCGCCCAATCGTGATTCATCAAAGTGGTGTAAATCAATTTAATGAATTACAAAGCTTATATAGCGCACTGAACGTAGAAGCCACGGTGGTGCAATTTATTGATAACACTGCAAATGCATTTGCTGATGCTGATCTAATTATTTGTCGTGCTGGTGCAAGTACTGTCGCAGAAATAACTGCGGTTGGCGCCGCGGCAGTATTTGTGCCTCTACCTTCCGCAGTAGATGATCATCAAACAAAAAATGCTAAGTATTTGGTTGATCACAATGCCGCATGGTTACATCCACAGCATGAATTGACTCCCGAAAAAATGGCAGATCAAATTTTAAATATGAATCGAGGTAGGCTTTTGGAAATGGCAATTGCGTCAAAAAAACTAAATATTCCTAATACGTTGCTCACCATGATCGAAGCGTGTGAGGTGATAACGCTATGAAGCACGCTGTGAATCGGATTCATTTCATCGGTATAGGTGGCGTTGGCATGTCTGGTATTGCGGAAGTGCTGCAAAATTTGAGCTACAAAGTCAGTGGATCAGATATGGCTGATAGTGCAATATTGCGACGACTTGCGCAGTTTGATATTAAAACAAGCATTGGCCATGATGCAAAAAATTTGCAAGATGTAGATGTCGTTGTTATTTCATCTGCAGTCAAACATGACAATCCGGAAGTACTAGAAGCCAAGAGATTGAACATACCAGTTGTTCCGCGGGCGATCATGTTGGCTGAATTGATGCGCATGAAACAAGGTATTGCCATTGCAGGTACGCACGGAAAAACGACGACGACAAGTTTGGTTGCCAGCGTGTTGGCTGAAGCTGGGCTTGATCCAACATTTGTTATCGGTGGTCGTTTGAACAGTGCAGATGCTAATGCTAAGTTAGGCAGCGGTGACTACATTGTGGTTGAGGCAGATGAGTCTGATGCTTCTTTTCTGAATCTACTGCCCGTGATGGCGGTTGTGACGAATATTGATGAAGACCATATGGAAACCTATGGCCATGATTTTGAGAAACTAAAAAATTCATTTATAGAATTTTTACATCGAATGCCTTTTTATGGTGCCGCGATTGTGTGTGTGGACGATGCAGCCGTTCGCGAGATCTTGCCATCTATTGCCAGACCCGTTATCACTTACGGGTTAGCTGCGGAAGCGCGAGTGCGAGCTACAGATGTCCAAGCCAATAACGAGAAAATGTCGTTTCTGGTGGAGTGTAAAAGCAATGACACTTGGACGAGCATGCCTGTGGTGCTCAATTTACCCGGCTTGCATAATGTACGAAATGCTCTTGCAGCAATTGCTGTGGCGATTGAATTAGACATCAAGCCAGAAGCAATTCAAAATGCATTGTCGCAATTCAGAGGTGTTGATCGCAGGTTTCAAAATTACGGAAAAATTACTGCAAAAGAAGGTGGTTTATTCACACTGATCGATGATTATGGTCATCATCCCGTTGAAATGAAAGCAACGATTGAGGCTGCCAGAGGTGCTTACCCTAATCAGCGATTGGTGTTAGCGTTTCAACCGCATCGTTACAGCAGAACACGTGATTGTTTCGAAGACTTTATTAAGGTCATGGCTTCTGTCGATGTCATTTTATTGTCTGAAGTTTATGCAGCCGGAGA
>JANMTB010000062.1:0-12241 GCA_031390045.1 Polaromonas sp. | reverse complement strand
TCTCCGGTGCGCCAACCTTCGTCTAATTTAGGTTGATTTTTTAGCAATGCTTGAATGAATTTAGGAAACCGCGAGTCAAAGCCATCACGGTTATAGGTGTAGCCGCCTATGATTGCAGTGGCAAGAAGCACTGCGCATAAGGAAAGTGGGATTTTTTTTGTTTCTACAATCAAATTACCGAAGCGAATTGGGCGTTCTATAAATCTATATGTAAGCCACGACAGTAAGATACTTAAGGCAATCAAACCCAGTTTCGCAGCAAGACTAAGTTCACCTAGTTTGATTTCAGCAAATACCAGCAGTGGCCAATGCCATAGGTAGAGTGGGAAGCTGATGAGTCCAATCCACACCAGGACGCGATTGGAGAGAATTTGCTGGTTAAACCATGCTTTGGGTCCTGCCTTGATCAGCAGGTATGCAGATACAGTTGGAAATAAAGCCCAAAACCCAGGGAATCGACGCTCAGGGTGGATGAAATAAACGCCGATTGCCAATATCACCACACCAACCCATGCCATCCCATTGCTGAAGTTGGTCGATTTCGTCATTTTACTGGCCTGCAAACTTGTATAGGCCAAGACTGAGCCTATCAGCAGCTCCCAAAAGCGAGACAGTGGTGAGTAAAAAGCGGCGACAACATTGCCTTTTGCAGTGGCTATATTGACGGCGAACGAGAGTACAAACAGAACCAAGCAGACTTTAAATAAGTTGATCTTGCGTTTCCACGCGAATAAAACAATGAAGGGCCAAAAAATATAGTATTGCTCTTCAATACCAAGTGACCACAAATGCAGCAAGGGTTTGAGCTTTGAGCCGCTTTCAAAATAGCCTGATTCGTTCCAAAACGCAAAGTTAGACACAAAGGCTGCGCCAGCTGCCATGTGCTTGCCCAGTTGTTTGTAGTCTGCCGGCAAGAGTACGAACCAACCCGCTACAAAACTTGCAATTAGGACCAAAATCAGCGCTGGAAAAATGCGTTTGATGCGGCGTTTATAAAAATCTAAGATGCTAAATGTGTCTTGCTGTAGATTTTGAAAAATAATGGTACTGATTAAAAAACCAGAAATCACAAAGAACAAATCGACGCCAATGAAGCCGCCTTTGAGCGCTTGCGGAAAAGCGTGATGGACAACCACCAGCAAAACCGCCACGGCACGCAGCCCGTCTATGTCCGCACGGTAGGTTGGATGAGCCATTTGTACAAAAATACGACCGCAGCGATCATGCTGGGGAAGATGATGAATATGAATAAATGTGAAATTGTCGCAAAAGTCAGCGCTTGCTCTGCAGAGATTTGAGCCGTTTGGATGGCTGCCATTTTAACGAGGTAGTGAATGCTGCCTATGGAGCCGGGCGTTGGAATCAGTGAGCCTACGGAGCCAATAGTAAAGATGATCAAGCATTTGATAGCTGTGATTTTGTCTTGTAATCCGAAAGCTAAAACCATCAAATAAAAGTTGAGCCAATAAGTAAACCAAATCATTATGCTCAATAAAGCGATGATTGGAAAACGTGCGAAATTTCTCAACGCACCTGAGCCTTGGTTGAATTGATCGGCTAACTCAGATAACTTGGTGCCTAGACTAGTCGGTAAATAGCGTTTAACGAAGGCTAATTGCAGTCCTTTTTCCGTAATGCTGCCGATGTGAGGCAATAAGCAAAGTCCTGCAGCCGCTACCACGATGAGAGCCATGCCCCCAGTGGCCAAGCCGGGTTGGGTTGTAAGCATCTCACTGGGCAAAAAAAACAAGGTCAAACCAAGCAATATTGCCAAAATAGCCACATCAAGCATGCGATCAATAAACATGGTTGCAAGTACGCCGGCCCAAGGTAGCTGTTCTGTTTTACAAATAGAAAATAGCCTTACTACTTCGCCACCTCTGGGTAAAACAATGTTGACTGCATAGCCCATCAAGACTGCATAAAAAGCGTTGAACTGCGCAATGGAGTTTTCAGAATCTGCTCGGAGCGGCTTGAGTAACAGCGTCCATCGATAAGAACGTAAAAAAGTACCTGCCAATACTGAGATACCCACGAGTAGGATAGGCACAGCTTCAATTTCTTGCGAGTGGTCGACAATATCGGCAAAATCGACGCCGTTAAATGCCAGCCAAAGAAAAATGACAGCTATAGCTGATGCCAGCATTAGCTTGATCCATTGGCTAGACTTTGAAGTAGTGGAAACAGTATCCTGCATGAAAAATTAGACGTAAAACACAGATTTTCGGCTGTTTGCGTGGCTATCGGATTCCGAAAAGATCAAGTGGCACTCTTGCTAGTGATTCGCTAGCAAAAGGATTGAATTTTACCATTTGACTCTGCAAGGCGCGTAGGCATCAAGTTCGGTCTTGTAAAGTTGAGTTTGGACATCCATGAGTCCAAGCACAGTATGAAAATAGTTGTCGTGACTCAATTTTTTATCAGACCGTGCGGCCAAGCAATCAGTATCAAGGTTATGGCGCGAAATAAAGTCATTTGCAAACCAACTTATCCAAGGAATATGTTTTTGAACATCGGGCGCAATGGCGTATGGTAGGCCATGTAAGTACAAATTATTTTCGCCGAGTGATTCTCCATGATCAGATACGTACATCATCGCCGCTTGAACTTCGGGTTGTTTGAGTTTCAAGTGGTCGATAACTTTGCTTAAAAAATAATCGGTGTACAAAATCGTGTTGTCGTATGCATTGATGACTTCTGGCTTTGAGCAATCTTGCAAAACATTGGTTCTACATTCGGGCTTGAATTGTTTAAGTTTTTCGGGTGACCGTTTGTAATACGCAGGGCCGTGGCTGCCCATTTGATGCATCACAACGACTACGCCTCTGCTCAGCCTGTCAAACGGCACTTCTGCAAAGCGTTGATCCAAGTTTTTTAGCATAATTTCATCAAAGCATTCGCCTGTGGCACATAGCTCTGCGTCTTTGCTTTTTTGAGTAGCATCGCGGTAGTTGCGATCACAAATACCTTTGCAACCAGATTGGTTTTCAAGCCAAATAACAGCTAAGCCTGCGCGTGTAAGTACATCGAGTAGGTTCTCAAAATTCTGCTGGTTAGCTTCGAAAGCAGTCTTGTCCAAATGCGAAAACATGCAAGGCAACGAAGTAGCTGTGCTCGTACCGCATGACCAAGCGTTGGTTTGGCTAGTCAGTTCGCCGATTTGGTCAGTGTTTTTTTTGATTTCTCTGAGCATCGGCGTTGTCTCGCGCGCGTACCCATTGATGCCGAAATTCACGCTTCTCGCAGTCTCACCCACCACCAAAATCAGCATCGGAATTTTTGGTTGTCCTGCGTAGGTTGGTCCTAACTTTGCGTCTAAGCCAATGGCTTGTAATGTAAATCCACCGCTTTGCATGGGTGAAATTGATTGATAGCTCAGCAAACCTATTGCATAGATTGAATTAAGCGGGTTGACCAAATATCGCAACTGAATATGGTTGCGCATGGTCGATGCAAAATCTTGATAAATGGGCATCACCGCTACGACTGCAATGACGCAACTGCCCGCAAAAAGTACCAATTTATTTGAAAGGGTTTTAATCCAAGAAAATGTGCGAACTTTTTGTCTGATAAGCAAAGCAGTCGGCAGCACACCCAACAACAAAAAAAACAAGACAAGCTTCCAGCTAAACAAATCGAGAGCCTCGCGGGTATCAGTTTGCAAAACATTCTCAATCATGTTGCTGTCAATCACAACGCCATAGCTCGTCATGAAATAGGCGCCCAATGCGGCGCTAGCAAACAAAAAAACAATGATTGGTTTTAACGTCCTGCGCCAGCACAATAAGCTCATCAACATGCAAAGTAATGCGGCAATCAGAACCGCAAATGCAAGACAAAACCACAAGGCACGCCCGTCATTCATCTCAGGGATTTTGGAAATGGTTTGCCAAAGGGCGATATTGCCAATGGTTGCTAACCAAATACTGGCTAAAACTATCATCAAGTTGGGATGAATACCCGCTAGTCTTGCGGCTCCAAAAGCTTGTTTATCTTCGATGAAATCTACAGATGGATCAAGGGATGAATTTTTTATCATAAAACTAAATTGTCACAAAAAAGCCCTGCATGCAAAGCATACAGGGCTTTTTTGAAGAAGAAACTAGGCTTCCGTTTCTTTATTTGCCGGTAGGCGTGAATTGTCCGCTCAATACGCCGTAAACAAAATCATCTGGTGGTGGATGGAAAAATTGACCGCCAATGTTGTTGTTTGCATCAATATAACCTTTCATGTCACCCTGCGAACCCTGACCAGACCATATGAGTTTGAACGATCCGTCTTTGTTCACAGTGCCACTGATGTTGTACTCATAGGTATAGAAAATCAGCGTTGTACCTGATACAACATTGCAATTACCGTCGGTTTGGAAGTTGTAGCTGCCACCCATCCAAATGCCACCATCGGGCGCTCCGCCACCCGCATTGGCATTGTCGATGTCATCATTACCAGTCACGGCGACACCGCGACCAGTGAGAGAAAGGTTGCGTAGTCGGATGCGCTCATCGCGTTCTGGCGGGCCGTAATTGCCGACAAAGGAGCCAGCACAACCGGATTTGGCGCTACCACCACCCGTACTGCCACCGCCAGTGCTTACACCGCCAGTGCTTCCTCCGCTCGTGCTGGTGCTGGTACCAGTAACAGTGTCAGTCTTTCCAACATTGCATCCAGTGGCAACAAAAGCAGCCAGTATCGCAGCAGAAAGCAGCAAAGAGCGTTTGCCCGTAAAACTTGTATCCAGATTATTTAGCGATGCCATAAGATTGACTCCTTAAGAAAATATTAAAAATTCAAATATGATATTTTTATTCTTTTGTAACAACCACTTAACGCTAATTGTTAAAGTGTCAGCGTTCTGACTAAATGCGATTCTGCACGAATTATATTGACAATCAGGTGTTAATTAGTAACAAGGCTAAAGTTCTGCGGAAATTCGAGTGCTCAGACGTCGATATCTCAATAAACTAAGCCGTATGTTAGTGCTGTAAATGGTTTAAGTGTCTGTTATATATAGAGATTTTAAAAATTTAGCGGTCTATGTAAAGTTCAAAAAATTGTTATTGTGTTTGTTGCTCAAACTAGACAGTGTTTAGTTGCGGATCAGGCTTTATTTTTTAATAGGAACTAGCAAATTTTTTAAATCATCTTTTGCAGCATCCGCCAAAAACTGCCCGCCAAAGATACTGAAATGTTCATGATCGACATAATAAATCAATGTGCCATCGGTTACTTTGCAGCTTGTTGCGTCGCACATGTACTTAAACGGGTCAAAAGTTTCAATGTTTTTGCTTTTGAGGTACGCCGAAAAGTATGCCCGATATTGGCCGTCGTTGTGCAGGGCTTCTGGCAAGGCCAGGTTGCAGTTTGATTTGTCTGACAGCCGAATAGGCCGTGTCAAGCAGGCACGTGGGTTTGCGCCTACGGGTGGGGCTAAGAAAACGATGACGCGCTTGCCCAAGCCTTGGTAGTAAGCCACATTTTTCTCAAACGCTGCTTTGAATTGCTGGCTGCTGACAGGGGTGGAGCCTATGCGATCGAAACCGTTGAAGTACAAAGGCCAGTTGGCTGCCAAAATGACGGTGTCTATACTGGGGGTTTTTTCAATGTAGGACTGGGTCTCTTTGATCAATTCTTGACAATTTTCATAGCCAATGTCGGCAAATCCGTGACAAAAGCCGCGGCCAAATTGCCGGAATACAAAAGCTGAATTCCCTGCTTGCTTTGAGTAGCTTTGCAACATAGGTGCAAAGTTATTGCCCACGCTGTCTCCAATCAATACGGTCGTTGGCGGCTTGTTGGGAGCGTTGCCAATGTTGCACCAATCATCGTGATTCGGTCCATTGGTGATGAACTTGCAGGGTGTGGCAAAAGTAAGATTGTCCCAAGTGTTGACGCCGTTGATTTGCGCGGCAGGGCGCGTTGGCAGCCCGTTTCCTTGAAAAATGACGAATCCAGCTACGCCCAAAGCGGCGACACATGTCGATAAAACGACGATTTTGAGACTGCTCTTACCGTCCGAGCGAATCGGTTTTTCAACAAAATAATAGGTCGCCCAAGCCAGTAAAACGCTCAAAACCAGTGCGATATTGCGAAAGTAGGGTTCTGGCGCGCCGCTTTCCACAATCCGTATGAGCGATAAAATCGGCCAATGCCACAAATACAGCGGGAAACTGATCAAGCCGATCCAGACGAGTAGGCGATTCGACAGTACAAAACGATTAAACCAAGTGGTGGGACCCGCAAAAATCAAGCAAAACGAGCCCAAAATAGGAAGCAATGCCCATGTCCCTGGATAGGGGCGGCCTCTGTCGATGCGATAAAACCCAATAGCGAGAAGCAACACACCCAAGGTTGAAGCGATTTGTAGTTGCCGTTGCGAAGGCTGCCAAGCCGTTGGCCGCACCCGCATGTAAGCCAGCAAAACACCGGCCAGCAGTTCCCAAATGCGCGTAGCGGGTGAGAAAAAGGTGGCAGTTGGGTCTAAGCGAACAAGATGCACGTTGTAGGCCAGGGACGCCACAATCAAGCTGATAAAAACGATCAAAAACAAGGTTTTGCGTTTCCACGTCACCCACACGATGAGTGGCCAAAAAATGTAAAACTGCTCCTCAATCGCCAGTGACCACAGGTGCAAGAGCGGTTTGGTTTCCGCTGCGTTGTTGAAGTAGCCAGACTCTTGCCACAGGAAAAAGTTAGACACAAAGCCCGCACCGGCAGCCATGTGCTTGCCCAGCTGCTTAAATTCATCGCCCAAGAGCCCAAACCAGCCAAAAACGAGGCAACTCAGCAGCACCAGCGTCAGAGCAGGGAAGATGCGCTTGATGCGTCGACCGTAAAACTGGCCAAAACTGAAGCTGCCCCTATTCAAGTTTTCAAAAATAATGCTGCTGATGAGGTAGCCGGAGATGACAAAAAAGATGTCCACCCCCATGAACCCCGCTTTTAAGGTATTTGGAAAGGCGTGGTAAATGACCACGCTGAGCACCGCGATAGCGCGCAGACCATCAATGTCAGGGCGGTATTTGGGGTGCGACAGTGCAGCGGATGACAGAGTCAAGTCAGCGACTCCCAGCGTTCCATAGCGGCAAGGAGTAACTCGTCTAATTCAGCATCGCGCTGCGTCAGCTGCAGGGCAAGCGCGGGGTCGCTGCTATAGATACTGCCATCTGCCAATTGGGCGCGGACAGTCGTTTGCTCGGCTTCCAAAACTTCAATTTTCTTCGGTAATTCGTCCAAATCGCGCTGCTCTTTGAAGCTGAGTTTGCGTGCCTTGGCAAGGTTTTTAAGCGCACCTGTCGAGCTATTTGACCCGGTAGCGGGTGCATTGAAGGCATTAATTTGCTCAGAATGCTCTTTATTTGATAGCTGCTTAGGCAATAAATACGCCGGCTGCGTCGATTTTTTGCCATTATTTGAGCTATTTGGTGCATTTTGGGCATTTTTTGACGCTATTTCCTTGGCTCGCTTGCTTTGCACCAACCAATCTTGCACACCGCCCTCGTACTCGCGCCACTGGCCCTCACCCTCGTAAGCGATGGTACTGGTCACCACATTGTCCAAAAAAGTACGGTCATGGCTGACTAAAAACACAGTGCCTTCGAAGTTTTGTAGCAAATCTTCCAGCAATTCTAAGGTGTCGATGTCTAAATCGTTGGTCGGTTCGTCCAAAACCAACACGTTAGCTGGGCGGGCGTAGAGTCGGGCAAGTAGCAAGCGATTACGCTCGCCACCGCTCAAGCTCCGCACCGGGGAGCGGCCGCGCTCTGGGCTGAACAAAAAGTCGCTCAGGTAGCTTTTGACGTGTTTGCGCTGGTTGCCAATCTCAATCCACTCGCTGCCGGGGCTGATGAAGTCTTCCAGCGTGGCGTCTAGGTCTAAGTTGTTGCGCATCTGGTCAAAATACGCCACATCCAGCTTGGTGCCTTGCTTGATTTTGCCGCTGTCTGCCTGCAATTCGCCCAAAATCAGCTTCAATAGCGTGGTTTTGCCAGCGCCATTCGGGCCCAGCAAACCAATTTTGTCGCCGCGCAAAATCGTA
The DNA here is from genome assembly GCA_031390045.1 of Polaromonas sp. Classification (GTDB taxonomy): domain Bacteria; phylum Pseudomonadota; class Gammaproteobacteria; order Burkholderiales; family Burkholderiaceae_C; genus Aalborgiella. Next base: position 4,205 of record JANMTB010000062.1, on the reverse strand, counting down.
CCGGTGAAGTTTTTGACGATCACTTTGGTGCTGATGACCTTGCCATCTGCGTCCAAGGTGTCAAACGATTTGCTCACATTCTCTAGCTCGGCGACGATTTTGCCGCTGCTTTGGGCTGAGGCCACGTCCATTTTGACGCTGCCGACTACGTCGCGGCGAGCAGCACGGTTGTCTCGCAGCTCGCCCAAACGGTTAATGCGAGCCGTGGCACGGGTGCGGCGGGCTTCAACGCCTTTGCGAATCCACACCTCTTCTTGCGCCAGAAGTTTGTCAGATCGCGCGTTGATGACGGCTTCTTGCGCCAGTTGTTCTTCTTTTTGCAGCAAATACTGCTCAAAGTTGCCTGGGTACGACAGAAGCTTGCCTCGGTCTAAATCGACAATGCGGGTCGCCACACGGTTCAAAAAGCTGCGGTCATGGGTGATGGTGATGACACTGCCTTTGAAGGCTATTAGCAGGTCTTCCAGCCACTCAATCGAATCCAAATCCAGATGGTTAGTTGGCTCGTCTAATAAGAGCACATCGGGCTGCGACACCAATCCCTGCGCCAAAGCGACACGTTTCTTGTTACCGCCAGATAGGGTGCCGATGATGGCATCACCGTTCAAATGCAGGCGCTGCAGCGTTTCTGTGATGCGCTGCTCCCAATTCCAGCCGTCCACAGCCTCAATTTGGCTCTGCAGAGCGTCTAAATCTCCCGTACCCGTCATATATTCGTCCATCAAGGCGATAGCCGGCGCAATTCCTACCTTTACTGCTTCGAAAATTGTAGCATTTTGGTTTAAATCAGGTTCTTGTGACACATACGCCATGCGCAGGTTGTTTTGCAGCTGCAGCGTGCCATCATCCACTTTTTCAAAGCCAGCTAAGATTTTGAGCATCGACGACTTGCCTGCCCCGTTGCGGCCAATGATGCCGACGCGCTCGCCAGTCTCCAGCGCAAAATCAGTGTGGTCAAGGAGTGCAACGTGGCCAAAAGCGAGTTGTGCGTCTATCAGGGTAATCAAAGCCATGGGTCAATATCGTTCTAAAAAGCGAGGGAATAACACTAGATTGTCCTTCATTGGGGTTAAGTCTTGAAAATGACTAGGCGCTATAGTGTCAAATTAGTCTCAAATATCATCACGGAAGCTTGGTAAACAGATGGAACTTCAAATCAATGGCAAGGCCATGACGGCTGAGATTGACCCTGCCATGCCCCTCTTGTGGGCGCTGCGGGATGTATTCAACTTGACGGGGACCAAATACAGCTGCGGTGTAGCGGCTTGCGGGGCCTGTACGGTGCGGGTGGATGGGCAGGCAGTACGCTCTTGTGTCACCCCCGTGTCGACCGTGGTGGGTAAAAGCATCCAAACCATTGAATCGCTGGGTACAGACGAGAAGCCGCATGCGCTGCAGCTAGCTTGGATCGCCGAGCAAGTGCCGCAATGCGGCTATTGCCAAAGCGGGATGTTGATGGCAGCTGCAGCGTTGTTGGAGAAAACGCCGAAGCCAACCGATGCCCAAATTGACGAAGCGATGAGCAATATTTGCCGTTGTGGGACGTACCAGCGGGTGCGGGCGGCGATTCATAGGGCTGCAGGGGGTGCAAAATGAAGCGCCGCACGCTGATTTTGAGCGCTTTGGGCGCAAGCAGTGCTTTGATTGTCGGCTGGGGTTTGATGCCTGCGCGGTCGCGTTTGGGAGGCAAGCAGTTGATGTTGCGCAAGGAAGGCGGTATTGCGCTGAATGGCTGGATCAAAATCGCTGCCGATGGCTCGGTTGTCTTGGCGATGCCGCGCAGCGAGATGGGACAGGGCGTTCACACAGCACTGACGATGCTGGTAGCGGATGAGCTGGATGTGCCTATGAGCCAAATGCGGCTTGAGCAGGCGGGGTCCGACGCCATTTACGGCAATGTGGCGATGCTGCTGGCGTCTTTGCCGTTTCACCCCTCTGAATTCGAGGGCGAAACCAAGGCGACCAAGGTCAAAGTAGGTGAATGGGTATTGGGCAAGGTGGCACGAGAATTGGGAGTCAACGCCACGGGCGGCTCATCCAGCGTGGCAGATGCGTGGGAACCACTGCGTCTGGCAGCAGCCACGGCGCGTGGGTCGTTACTCGGAGCAGCATCTTTGCAGTGGAAGCTGCCGGTGGATGAATTGACCGTCAAAGATGGCGTGGTGATGCATGCCTCGGGTAAATCCGCACCCTACAGTGCATTCGCCAAGTATGCAGCTGCAACCCCACCGGGCGATGTGGTGCTGAAGTCGCGCGATAAGTGGCGGTTGATTGGGAAAAGCACACCACGTACAGATATTCCGACCAAGGTTAATGGCAAAGCGCAATTCGGCATGGATGTTCGCTTGCCCAATATGCTGTTCGCTAGTGTGCGCATGTGCCCGATGCTAGGGGGCAGTCCTGGCGCGATCAACTCTAACAAAGCTCAAGCGATGCCTGGCGTAGAGCGCGTCGTGCATTTACCCAGTTATGCGGGCTCAACCGCGGGTTTTGCCGTGGTTGGCAAATCAACTTGGCACGCACGAAAGGGTGCGCAAGCGGTAGAGGTCGAGTGGCAGCAGCGTCCTTTGGGCGCACTAAATTCGGTTGAGATTGAAAAGAAGTTGCTATCTGCGGTTAATAACCCTGAAGAAGGTGGATTCACCTTTTACAACCGTGGCGATGCTTCAGCTGAACTTGCAAACGCATCGAAAACATCAGGTAGCCGCGTTGTAGAAAGCACCTATTTGGCACCTTATTTGGCTCACGCTACGATGGAGCCTATGAACTGCACGGTTCAAGTCAAAGATGGCAAAGTTGAAATATGGGTGCCAACGCAAGTGCCGCAATTTTCGCGAATGATTGCGGCGAAAGTGGCGGACGTGCCAACCGATAACGTGACTATTCATGTGACGCTGCTAGGCGGCGGCTTTGGGCGACGCTTGGAATCAGATTTTGTGGCTCAAGCCGTACGCGTAGCCATGGACTGTGGTGGCAGGCCTGTGCAATTAGTTTGGCCACGCGAAGAAGACACGACGCACGACTTTTATCGCCCGATGCATGTGGCTAAGTTAAGCGCGGTCATGGATAGCAAGGGCGTTGTGAACGCGTTGACGATCAAATCTGCTGGTGATGCCATCAGCCCACGCGTCATGGAGCGTGTCGGTTTTGGTGTACCCATCGATACGCCGGACAAAACGACATCTGAGGGTTTGTTTGATCTACCTTATGGTGTGCCCCACCAGAATATGGCGCATGTGGCTACGCTTAGCGGTGTACCAGTCGGGTTTTGGCGCTCTGTGGGGCATTCGCACAATGCGTTTTTTTCAGAAAGTTTCATAGATGAATTAGCGCATGCTGCCAAGCAAGACCCGCTGGTTTTTCGACAACTGCTGTTGAAAGATGCTCCACGTTATCTGGCGGTACTGAACTTGGCAGCATCAAAAGCCAATTGGGGCAGCGCTTTGCCAGCTGGACGAGCACGAGGCATTGCATTGCACGAGTCATTTGGCTCTATTGTGGCGCAAGTGACAGAAGTATCGCTGGAGGACGGCAAACCACGCGTTCACAGGGTTGTTTGTGCCGTAGATTGCGGCACAGTCGTCAATCCAGATACGGTGAAGCAGCAAATGCAAAGCTCAGTGGTGTTTGCTTTGACGGCGGCGTTGTACGGCAAAGTCGATATTGTCGATGGGGCTGTGCTGCAAACGAATTTCCCTAACTACCCCATGGTCAAATTGGCACAAAGCCCCTTCGTAGAGGTTCACATAGTGTCTAGTCAGCGTGCTCCAGCAGGTGTGGGCGAACCAGGTGTGCCGCCATTAGCGCCAGCTCTAGCAAATGCGCTGTTTGTTTTGACGCAAAAGCGTTCCCGCAGCTTGCCAATTCTTGTTGTTTAGAGGGCGATATCGGGAAAGCGTAAAAATCTTTGTAAATAAATTGACTGACCGAACAAAGTAGTGCTAGAATCGAAGACCGCACTTAGGGAAAGTACTGGTTGCACAGCAAACAAGAAGCTCTCTATGTAAATGTTTAAAGCTGGAAAATAAATTAAAAATTTATTGACTGATGTTAAAAAAGCGGTATATAATTCGAGGCTCAGCTGATCACAGCGAGTGTTACTAAAAGATGTAAAAGTCTGGTGGTAAAGATCATTAAAAATATACAGCCGATAAGCGTGGGTGTTTGAAGGCGATTGCCAAGTTCTTCGGAACTAAGTCTTAATT
>JANMTB010000057.1:0-1649 GCA_031390045.1 Polaromonas sp. | reverse complement strand
TTTCCGGGCTTGCGCCCCACGCCGGACCGCGTGCGGGAGACGCTATTTAACTGGTTGGGGCAAGATTTGAGCGGCTGGCGCTGTGTCGATGCCTTTGCGGGTACGGGCGTGCTGGGTTTTGAAGCGGCATCGCGCGGAGCTAACCATGTGCTGATGGTCGAGCAGCAGCCCGCACTTGTGGCGCAGCTGCAAGCCACGGCGACGAAGCTGTTAGCGGGCATGGTTCGTGTTGAACGAGGTGACGGCGTGGGTGCGTTGAAGCGAATCGCCTCAAAAAGCATCGATTTGGTGTTTTTAGATCCACCGTTTGAAGCTGTTGGTGTGAGTGATGCTTCTTTAGCTGCGGCTAGCTTGGCCGTGACGGATGAGGGTTTTATTTACCTTGAATCGCCAAAAGCGTTGTCGGCTGAAGATGCCGAGGTGTTTGGCTTGCAAGTTCACCGTTTTGGCAAGGCAGGCATGGTGCACTACCATTTGCTGCAAAAGTTGCAAAAAACATCTTCAATTCCATAGTTTGTCTTATTTGGGATAATCAACGCTATGACAACATCAAGCAAACAACGAATAGCCGTTTACTCTGGCACGTTTGACCCGATCACCTTGGGTCACGAAGACGTGGCACGCCGTGCGGCGGGTTTGTTTGATACCGTAATCATTGCGGTGGCAGTTGCGCATCACAAAAAAACATTGTTTAGCTTGAATGCCCGCATAGAACTTGCCAAAGATGCTGTCAAAAGCATAGCAAATGTGGTCGTTATGCCGTTTGACGGTTTGATCATGGATTTCTGCAAAGCGCAGGGAGCAACGGCCGTGGTGCGTGGCGTGCGCAATGTGACAGATTTTGACTACGAAGCGCAAATGGCGTCTATGAATCGGAAATTGTTGCCTACCGTTGAAACCGTCTTCATGCTGCCAGGCGCGGACGTGCAGCCTATCAGTAGTACCTTGGTGCGTGAAATCAGCAAATTGGGTGGCGATGTGAGCCAAATGGTGAGCAGTCCTGTGGCGGCAGCGTTGAAATCAGCCCATCAATCGGCATAATCTGTATCCACCATGGCACTCCTGATCACCGACGAATGTATCAATTGCGACGTGTGCGAGCCTGAGTGCCCGAACGACGCGATTTACATGGGCGAAGAAATTTACGAGATCGATCCACACAAATGCACCGAATGCGTCGGTCATTTTGACGAACCGCAGTGCGTGCAAGTCTGCCCCGTGGCATGTATTCCGCTGAACCCGCAGTTTGTGGAATCTCAAGAGAAGCTGTGGGACAAATATAGGCGTTTAACATCTGAAAAAGCGGTTGGAAAACCAACTGAAGCGCCGAAAACCGATTTATCTCAAGTTACTCATCCGACTTAACGGGTTTGGGAATTTTAGGCCTAGGCGGCTTGCTGGTGTGCACGATCATGGTGGCTTTTTCCATGTCGCCGCTGAGAAAATCTGGCAAAGCTTTGAGTGAGCGCGCAATCCCTTCATCAATCAACTGTTGCTGCTCTGGCGACGGTTTTTTCAGCACCCAGTTCAACACTTCTGCTTTCACCCCCGGGTGGCCAATACCTACGCGTAGCCGCCAATAGTCAGCACTTCCTAACTGTGCATGGATGTCTTTGAGACCGTTGTGACCAGCATGGCTGCCGCCAAAC
>JANMTB010000050.1:0-4846 GCA_031390045.1 Polaromonas sp. | reverse complement strand
TGAATTAGCAGGTTTTTCTCGATCGCTTGCGCCAAACCAGGCTGCAAAGCTGACAAAGCCAAGCCGGTTCGCTCAAAAAACATTACTGGATCAAAACCTTCTTTCAAACGCAGCGCGTTGAGCATGAACTCAAACGCGAGTTCTTTATGTTTGATGTCATCGTCTTGCGTCACGGCATTGCCAAGCAAAGCATTTTGCATGTACAACTTTGGCTCGCGGAAGCGAACTTGGCGCACAACACGGTGCGCAAAGCTGAGTTTGCTGTGTGCGCCTGCACCCAAACCCAAATAATCGCCAAACTGCCAATAGTTGAGGTTGTGCCAGCAGCGATGGCCGGGTTTGGCATAGGCGGAAACTTCGTAGCGGTCTAAACCTGCGCCACCCAACAACTCGGTCAATTTGTCCAACATCGCATACGCCGTGTCTTCTTCAGGCACAACGGGCGGGAACTTGGCGAAATAGGTGTTGGGTTCGATGGTGAGGTGATAGATCGAGATATGCGGCGGCGATAAGGATAAAGCGGTTTGCACGTCGCGCTCTAAGTCTGCAATGGTCTGACCAGGCAAGGCGTACATCAGGTCTAGATTGAAGGTATCAAAGGATTGCGCGGCCTCTTCGACAGCGGCAAAAGCCTGCGCACTGTCATGCACGCGACCTAAGGCTTTGAGGTGTGCGTCGTTGAAGCTTTGTACGCCTATCGACAATCGAGTCACGCTAGCCGCTCTGAATGCCTTAAAACGGTCTTTTTCAAAGGTGCCGGGGTTGGCTTCTAGGGTGATTTCACAATCTGGGTCTAGCTTCACTCTAGCTCGAATATCACCTAGCAATCGGTCAATCGATATTGGTGAAAACAAACTCGGCGTGCCACCACCAATAAAGATACTGTGGACGGGTCGCCCCCAAATCAGTGGCAAGGAAGCGTCTAAATCTGCAATCACGGCGTTAATGTAACGCTCTTCAAGTTCGACAGATAGTACGCCACCAGATTGCACTTCATGCGAATTAAAGTCGCAATAAGGGCATTTTTTCAAACACCACGGCAGGTGAATGTACAAAGACAGCGGCGGCAAAGCTGCCAATTGCAGCAAACCAGAACGCATGTAATGGCTGATGTCCTTGGGTTTTTGTGTCGCAGCAGCAGCTGGAAAATCCGAAACCACCGGAAGAATGGGAATAACTTGGCTCAAAACCATCGTTCCTGCATCAACTGCACCATCTGCTTAGCAGCTTGGCCACGGTGACTCATAGCGTTTTTCTCATCGTCGCTCAATTGCGCAAACGTTTTGCCGATTTTAGGAAAAAACATCACCGGATCGAACCCGAAGCCGTTGACTCCAATAGGTTTTTCGGTGATTTCACCAACCGCACGACCGACAGCAATCAGCGGCTCTGGGTCGTCTTTTGAACGCACAGCCACCAAGGTACTGACCAAGGCGGCACGGCGATTTGACTGTCCTTTAAGCTGCTCCAACAAGGCTTTGACATTGTTACCGTCGCCTTTTTCATAGCCAAACTGCATCGCATAAAACGCCGTATCCACCCCTGGCAAGCCGCCAAAAGCATCCATGCACAGCCCTGCGTCATCGGCTATCGCTGGCAAACCCGTTGCGGCACTGGCGTGGCGCGCTTTGGCCAAGGCGTTTTCTACGAAGGTACGAAAAGGTTCTTCAGCTTCGTCCACTCCGAGTTTGGCTTGCGGTATCAATTCCAGCCCTAAAACGGCGAATAAAGCTTGCAATTCAGCCAATTTGCCAGTGTTGTTCGATGCAAGGACTAATTTCATCTCAATTTCATTCAAATATGCTTTATTTATAGCTATTTTCGCCTGTAGTCATCGTATTTATTACCTAAGCAGCTATGATTTTAATAGTGAAACTTGCTGCATCTTGATCAAATCAACAATGCCATTTTCAGCCAATTGCAGCAAAGCATCCATCTCTTTACGCGAAAAAGCAACGCCCTCAGCCGTGCCTTGTACTTCGATGAAATGACCGGCACTAGTCATCACCACGTTCATGTCGGTGTCGCATGCCGAGTCTTCGGTGTATTCCAAATCCAGCAGCGGCGTGCCTTGCACGATACCCACAGAAATCGCAGCAACGGCTTGGTGAATCGGCGATTCAGTCAGTTTGCCAGAAGCGATCAAGCCGTTAACAGCATCTTGTGCAGCGACAAATGCGCCTGTGATACTGGCAGTGCGTGTGCCACCATCGGCTTGAATCACATCGCAATCGAGGTGAATCGTACGTTCGCCGAGCTTTTTAAGGTCAAAAACAGCACGCAAAGAGCGACCGATCAAACGCTGAATCTCTTGCGTTCTGCCGCTTTGCTTGCCGCGTGCGGCTTCACGGTCACTACGCGTGTGGGTAGCGCGGGGCAGCATGCCGTATTCGGCGGTGACCCAACCTTCACCGCTGCCACGCTTGTGGCCAGGCACTTTTTCTTCGACAGAGGCATTGCATAGCACTTTGGTGTTACCAAATTCGATCAACACCGATCCTTCGGCGTAATTGGTGTAGTTACGTGTGATGCGTACGGGGCGCAGTGCGTTGGCTTTGCGGTCGTCGCTTCTTACAAATGCTGTCATGTCTTAGCTTTCAAAAATTTTAGAAGATGTTTATAAGATGAATTATTTGCTAGGCTGGTAGTTGGCCAGAGCCGATTGCAACTCAAACACCGATTGCGGCCGCGCCAAGGGGTCGAGCGCCATGCACCATTCGACAACTTCAATCAGCTTGTCAGAGTACGCCTCACTTTTGCGCATGAGCATGTCTGGCACGGGGTCTTTGTCGCGGCGCTTCACCACCTCAGTCGGTGGGAAGCCCAGCATCATAGAGTACAAACAAGCGCCGATGGCATAAATATCGGTCCAAGGGCCTAAATTAGAATCGCGCCGGTACATTTCAGGTGCAGCAAAGCCGGGTGTGTACATAGGCTGGGTGTAATTGCCGTCTTTGTTCAAGACTTCGCGGGTAGCACCAAAATCAATCAACACGGCTGTGTCGTCATCGGTGATGAATAAATTGGCGGGTTTGATATCCAAATGCAGCATTTTGTTTTGATGCACTACGCGCAAACCCTGCAAAATCTCGTCAAACACGCTGCGAATGGTTGATTCGCTGAAGGCACGGCCGGCTTTAATTTGCCTGCCCGCCATGATGTAATCTTGCAGCGTTGCGCCTTCCAAGTAGTTCATCACCAAGTAAACCGTTTCGTTTTGTCGAAAGAAATTCAGCACACTGACGACCGAAGGATGCGAGATTTGAGCGAGCGAGCGGCCTTCTTCAAAAAAACTTTTGAGGCCTAAGCGGTACAACGACAACTTATCGGGCAACACTTGCGGCGCCAGCTGGCCAACCAACCGTGTCGCTAGCGCTGCAGGTAAATACTCTTTGATAGCGACTTGCTGGTTCAAGCTATCAAGCGCCAAATACACCAAACTAAAACCACCCTCTGACACATGGCGGACAATGCGATAGCCACCAACCATGGTTTGGGGTGGAAGTGGAGTCAGCGTTTCTTTTGCCATAAATATTCAAATAAATATTAAAAAAACGATGCTGACGCTAGATGTTTTAAGATAAGAATAAAGGAAAAATTCACAATGGCAGTTTACAGCATGACGGGTTATGCCAGTGCAGCTACCGCGATGGCGACGGGTACTTCGCAAGAAATCCAACTTTCGGTAGAAATTCGTTCGGTCAACAGCCGATTTTTAGACATCTCTTTTCGCCTGCCTGACGAGCTACGTCAAGCCGAACCTGCATTGCGTACGCTGATTACCTCCAATATCAAACGTGGCAAAGTAGAAGTACGTGCGGGACTTGAAAATACAGTGCAAAACTTGCCCATGAAGCCGTCGCTTGCCATGCTGGAGCAACTGCAAACGATTCAAAAAGACATCCAACTCACCCTGAAAGATGCACGCGGTTTGAGCGTGGCTGATGTGATGCGATTATCTGGCTCACAAGGAAATTCAATAGAAAATAGCGCTGAAACGACAACATCTTTGCTAAACGTCACGCAAACTGTCGTGATTGATTTACTCGCTTCGCGTGAGCGTGAAGGCGCTAGACTAGCGCAGATGCTGCAGTCGCACCTCGTGCAATTACGCGTACTAGCCTCTCAAGCTGGGCCACTGATTCCGATCTTGGTGGCGCAGCAGCGCAGCAAATTTATGGATCGCTGGAACGAAGCATTAGCGATGGATATGGGAAAGACTGTAAGTAAGCCCGAAGCCAATCAAATGGCGATGGATCGGGCTTTGAACGAAGCCACAGCTTTTGCCATTCGTATCGACGTTGCTGAGGAACTAACACGCTTAGCTTCGCATTTAGACGAAATCGAGCGTTTGCTCTACAAAGGCGGTGAAACCGGCAAAAGGCTTGACTTTTTAATTCAAGAATTGCACCGCGAAGCCAATACGTTGGGCGCGAAATCGTCGGTGCTAGAGCTAACTCGGATTTCGGTAGAAATGAAGGTTCTCATCGAGCAAATGCGTGAACAGGTACAGAACATCGAGTAAGTGCGCCAGCAACTGCAAAATGACGGGTAAATCCTCTGTAAAATAGGATATGGATTACCCTGGTCAACTTTTTGTCGTCGCAGCGCCCAGCGGCGCTGGAAAATCAAGCCTTGTCAAGGCCCTGCTTGAGCTTGATTCTCGTGTTCACCCCTCGATTTCCCACACCACGCGCGCGCCACGCGGCCAGGAAAAGCATGGCCGTGAGTATTACTTTATTTCGGACGACGATTTTGACGAGATGGTTGCCACGAAAGCTTTTGTTGAGTGGGCAAATGTTCACGGGCGGCAATACGGCACCTCTAAAAACACCATTGAAGACCG
>JANMTB010000049.1:0-5402 GCA_031390045.1 Polaromonas sp. | reverse complement strand
AACTACCCGGTGCTCATTTTTTTGGAGGGCGCTATCGGCTTTCGCCAGATGAACACATTCCAGGTGTAGGCGTTGGTCTCGCAGGGCTACATCGTTGCGGCGATCGATCAACCACATACTGCGGCAGTGGTCGTTTTCCCGGATGGACGCGAAGTGGGCGCTCTGCCGTTGGATCAGATGTTGCCCTTGATCAGCCAAAGCCATAGTCCGGCGGGTATTTCACCGATGCTGGGCGACCGTGCATTCGATATAGGCATCGTCCCTTATCTTGCCGAAGACGTCAGCTTCACGCTGAATCAACTCGCTTCGCTTAATCTAGCCGACCCTAATGCAATCTTGACCGGACGGTTGGATCTTCTGCATGTTGGCACGTTTGGTGTCTCATTGGGCGGCATTGTCGGCAGTGAAGCCTGTCGAGTTGAGCCGCGCTTACGGGCTTGCCTATTCATGGATGCCCCCATGCCAGTGGATGTCGTTAAATTCGGTTTGCAACAGCCCGCCCTATGGATCACTCGCGACGCTGAGACCATGCGACTGGAACGACGCCGGTCTGGCGGTTGGTCGGAAGCTGACATTAACGAGCACCAGACCAGCATGCGCACGGTATTTGATACCTCGCGGGCTGCTTCATATTTCCTGCAGGTGCCGGGCATGTTCCACGTCAATCTGACCGACATCCCCTACTGGTCTCCGCTCCTGCCCTGGTTGGGCGTCACCGGCCCAATCGATGCACGGCGAGCACACCACATCATCAACGCGTACTCGTTGTCGTTCTTCAACCGGCACCTGCTGGGTCGCACGGAGGTGCTGATGGATGCCCCGGCAAGTCAATATCCCGAGGTTATCTTCAATGCACGCAAGCCTTGATCCGCTGGGTCCATCACACCGTCTCCCAGCATTCTTCCTGCTGGTCTTCGCGCTGTCCACTCCGTTCTGGTTGATAGGCGGCGCGACCGATCTAAAGTTGATGCCGGGGCTCTCGGTGAGTGCTCTCGCCGGGTTTGCTCCTATGGCGGCGGCGCTGGTATTGGTGCACTTCAATAGAAAATCTGCGGGTAAGCGGGCGCTGCTCAAGCGATCTTTTGATTTCAAGCGTATCCAAGGCAAGCGCTGGCTGGTTCCCGTTCTGCTGTTAATGCCCGCAGTCAGCTTGGTGGTTTACGGCCTGATGCACTGGCAGGACGCGCCGCTGCCTACAGCGCAGTTTCATCTAATTTTTGCACTTCTCATGTTCATCGCTTTCTTTTTGGAAGGTTTGGGAGAAGAGCTGGGCTGGTCTGGTTATGCGCTTGACCCCATGCAAGCGCGCTGGGGCGCGTTGGGTGCCAGCGTTCTTCTGGGGCTGGTGGGAATCCTCTGGCATCTCACGCCTCTGCTACTGATGGGTCGCTCTCCGTCATGGATTGCCTGGTGGTGCCTGTATGCGCTGACATTTCGGGTTTTTACCGTCTGGCTGTACAACAACACAGGTAGAAGCGTGTTTGCAGCCGCGCTGTTTCACGCTACGTTGAACATGGCATACGTACTGTTTCCGGTTTACGGATCCCATTTCGATATGCGTATTGCCAGCCTCGTGATGGTTGGAGCAGCCTTGCTAGTCATTGTGGTTTGGGGTCCAAAAACGCTCTCTAGATATGCAGCCAAAGGCACTGAGTACCCATCATAGGAGTTTTGAAGATCATGATGCGCTATGACATAATATTGGCATAATTTCAACATTGCGACACCCATGAACCTCAGCACCTGGTGGCTATTTGTCACCGCCACCTTCTTCATCAGTGCTGCGCCTGGGCCGAATATGTTGCTCATCATGAACCAATCTGTCCGCTTCGGCCTGCGCGCCAGCATCTATAGCATGGCTGGTTGTATGACGGCTTTGATGATTATGTTCACCATGTCAGCGCTCGGTTTGGGCGTCATTTTGCAAAATGCGCCGAGGGTGTTTGACGCTTTGCGTTGGATGGGCGCGCTGTATTTGGCGTACTTGGGTTACAAGGTTTGGACGGCACCAGTAACGCCTACAGCCATCGATGAAAATGACAAAATTGGTAATACAAACGTCAAAAATAATAGCACTTTAGGCAATAAATACGCCGGCTACAACGAATTTAACCTTTATAAAACGGGATTCCTCACCGCTGGCAGCAACCCCAAAGCTTTGCTCTTTGCCGCAGCCTTGTTGCCACAATTCATCCAGGCTGATTTGCCACAAGTACCGCAATTGGTTATTTTGTTAGCAACTTTCAGCGTGCTAGAAATCCTGTGGTACTTCATCTACGCCTTGGGCGGGTTAAGCATGGCGCAGCAGCTGCGCAAACCTAATATCCTGCGCTGGTTCAACCGCGTCACTGGCGGTGCGTTTATTGGGTTTGCAGGTGTGATGGCGGTGATTAAGCAGTAATTTATGCGCCCAAATAAGCGCCCGAAAGTCGCGCAAAAGCGGTCACCACCTCAGGCGGCGCTTGCACCAACTCAATCAATACCCCTTCCCCTGAAATCGGAAATTCATCATTCGCTTTCGGGTGTAAAAATGTGATATCAAACCCCGCAGCGCCGCGTCGAATCCCACCGGGTGCAAAGCGCACGCCTTTGGCAGTCAGCCACTCAACCGCTGCAGGCAAATCATCAATCCACAAGCCCACATGGTTCAGTGGCGTGGCGTGAACGGCTGGCTTTTTGTCCGGGTCAATCGGCTGCATCAAATCAACCTCCACCTTAAACGGTCCGCTGCCGATCGCGCAAATGTCTTCATTCACATTTTCTCGCTCTGAAACATAGTTACCAGTTATCTCCAAGCCCAGCATATCTACCCACAGGGTTTTGAGCTTGTCTTTGCTAGGTGCGCCTATGGCAATTTGTTGGATGCCAAGGACTTTGAAGGGGCGGTTTGAGGTGTTGGTCATACTTTTGAAAATTGAAATAATAAATTAGCTTAGATCGGATAATGGAATCGAGAACTGCTTCAAACTCTGCCCTTGCTCACCCAGCAGCGAAAGCGACAGATTTCGAGTTACCCAATCAATGTCGATTTGTGCAAAGTGGTTTTGTGTAATGAGTTCGCCCAAGCGGTTCGGGCCAGCTTCTTTGGCTGATGCCCAGGCTTGCGTAATGCCGCTAGAGGTGAGTTCGTAGAGCGGATAGGTTGTAGAGGAATCTGCTGCTTGATGCTTGTACATCGCGCCAATGTGGCGGTCGCCGGAAAGGAAGACCACGCCTTTCGCACGGGTGCTGCGAATTAGGCTCATCATTTTGGCTTGCTCAGCAGGAAAATTACCCCAACATTCCCAGCCATGGCCTTCCACAATGACTTGCACGCCGCAGACGATCAAGCGAACATCTGCGGGTAGCATCAATTGTTGCTCTAGCCACTGCCACTGCGCTGTACCCAGCATGGTTTTAGTGAGATCAGTGTCGGGTAAATAGCGCTCTTTTCCTGGCGCATTGCGCACATCCGTCGGTTTCAAAAGGGAACGAAACGAGCGGCCATCTAGCAAGATGATTTGAACTTGTTTGCCTTTATTTCCGTAAATTGTGCTGTTGTACAAACCGTTGCGGCTGCGGCGCGTGTCGGTAGCATCAATGTTCCAAAACTTCAAAAACTCGTCTTTGGATTCTTGTTTGTGCGCAAAGTCAGCGCCACCATCGTTCAAGCCGTAATCATGGTCATCCCAAATGACTTGAAACGGCGTTGTACTGCGCAATTGCGCAAAGCCAGCGTTTTGAGCTAACTGTGCGTAGGCTCTTTGTAGCTTCTCTAAACGCCAAGGCTGATCGCTGGCATAAACGTTGTCGCCGCCGAAAATGAACAAGTCTGGCTTGGAGGCATTGATGGCGCTCCAAATGGGTTGCGGTTTGTTTTGGTCGCTGCAGGAACCGAAAGCGATACGACTCAGCGTTTTTGCAGTGATTGGCTCAGAAGGTGTCGAACTAAAAGGTAACGCACAACCGTTGAGCGCCGCAACGGCAATGCCAGCGCCTGCACCAAGCAGTCTGCGTCTATACACGCCTTCTGCCAACCAAGTAGCTCACACCGTGTGGCACGGCGCTTTCCAGATGTGGCGTGTTGGCCGCTAAGCGAAATGTATCGCCAGCTTTGTAGGTTGCCGCCACGCCGTTAACCGTGAGTGTGATGTCGCCCTGCAAAATGAGTGCGTAGGCATCAAAAGCATGCGAGTGCTCACCCATTTGGTAGCCCACATCTTTGCTGATGTTGACGACTTCGGGGTAGTTTTCGGCTGTCAAGGCGGCTTCGAAATCTTGTTGGGTCATGGTTGTCATGCTATTTTCCTTTGCTCTTTAATCGCATCAAATGAATTTACACAAATTCTACAATCACTTGATCCACCACCAAAGATTCACCCTTGGCTGCGGTAATCTTGCTCACCACGCCATCCGCCGCCGCAAACAGCACGTTTTCCATTTTCATGGCTTCAATCACGGCCACACGCTCTCCCGCCTGCACTTTTTGACCAACTTGCACGGCCACGTCAACCAATAAACCGGGCATGGGCGACAGTACAAAACGGCTCATGTCTGGAGCTGCTTTGTGCGGCATGAGTTTGTGCAGCTCGGCCATGCGGGGCGAGACCACCATGGCGTCAATTTTGGTACCGTTGTGTTGGACGCGCAGGGCTAGCGGGTTTTTCATCGATGCGTTGTTTGCGCCGCGTTCGACCTGCGCAGTGAACGGTTTGCCGTTGACAGTGCCGTTAATACCGATGTCATTCAATCGTGAGGTGCTGCTTATTTTGTAGCTGTTTTTGCCCACAATGACTTGCGCAGAACCTGTTTCACCGACAAACTCGTTCACATGCACGGGTGCGTAGACGTGCTCGCCGCCCATACCTAGCGTGATGACGGTGTAGTCGCTACCCGCCTGCACGCTGTAGCCCGGCAACTGGCCGGTGATACCAGCCGCGCGTTCACGCGACTTGCGGCGAACGAAGGCTGCCAAGGCAACTAAGAAATCAGGATCCGCGTGCGGCACATCTTCGGCTTTAAAACCTTGACCATAGTTTTCAGCGATAAACCCGGTGTTGAAGTCGCCCGCCACAAACTTGGGGTGTGCCAACAGCGCCGCCTGGAACGGGATATTGCTGCTGACGCCGCGAATCACAAAGCCATTCAGTGCTTCGCGCATCTTGGCAATCGCATCGAGCCGGTCGGTGCCATGCACGATGAGTTTGGCGATCATCGAGTCGTAAAACATCGGGATCTCGCCACCGTCCTGCACGCCCGTGTCTACACGCACGCCCAGCAAGTCGGCCGTGTTGCCCTGCCACATGCTCTGTGCCGGCGGCGCAAAACGCACCAGGCGCCCGGTGCTGGGCAGGAAATTGCGGAACGGGTCTTCCGCGTTGATGCGGCATTCAATGGCCCAACCGTCGCGCTTCACATCGGCT
>JANMTB010000043.1:0-7705 GCA_031390045.1 Polaromonas sp. | reverse complement strand
ATGCGACAGCTCGGTAGCGTCGGTTTTAAGGAATTTTCGCCGTGCGGGCGTGCTGAAAAACAGCTCTTTCACCTCGACCGTCGTGCCCTGCGCACGGGCGGCGGGGCTGAGTTCGCCGGTCAAACCGCTCAGTGAAAAGGCAGTGGCTTGACCAACGGGGCGTGAAATCAGGGCGCAATCGGCAATCGAATTGATGGCAGCCAAGGCCTCGCCACGAAAACCCATGGTGCCGACCGATTCCAGGTCGATCAAATTCGTGATTTTGCTGGTCGCGTGGCGTTTCAACGCGATGGCCAGCTCCTCGGGCGCGATGCCGATGCCGTCGTCTTCCACCGCAATCAGCCGCACACCGCCTGCACTCAGGCGCAAGGTGATCTGCGTCGCGCCCGCGTCCAGCGCGTTGTCCACCAGCTCGCGCACGACGGAGGCGGGGCGCTCGACGACCTCGCCAGCGGCGATCTGGCTGATCAGCTCGTCTGGGAGTTCGCGGATGGGACGGCGGGCAGGTGTGGACATCTCGGAAGGCATTGTTTATTGTAAGAGTCTAAATCCCCCCTTTTCGCAACGTCGCCCCCTTTTTCAAAGTGGGGAACAAGAAATCTTCGGGGCATAATTGCACCCTATGGAAATCATTGCTACGCTTCTCGACTTCATTCTTCATGTTGACAAATACCTTGAGATTTTTGTCAAAAACAACGGCACTTGGGTTTACGTACTCTTGTTTGCCATCATTTTTGTGGAAACCGGCCTAGTTGTTATGCCGTTTTTACCGGGCGATTCGCTCTTGTTCGTTGTCGGCGCGATGTGCGGCATTGGGTTGATGAGTTTGCCGCTCAGCATTGGGTTGCTGTGGCTGGCAGCTGTGATGGGGAATCAAACGAATTACGCGATTGGGCATTATTTTGGCCCCAAAGTTTTTCAGTGGGAAGATTCCAAGTTTTTCAACAAAAAAGCCTTCAACCAAGCGCATGATTTTTACGAAAAATACGGTGGTATCACCATCGTGGCGGCGCGGTTCATGCCTTTTGTGCGGACGTTTGCACCTTTTGTCGCCGGTGTGGCGCAAATGAGCCGCGGCAAATTCACGCTTTACGACGTGACGGGCGGCTTACTATGGGTGGGTAGTTTGACGATTTTGGGCTACTTTTTTGGCAATATTCCGATGGTGAAGCAGCATTTAGACAAAGTGATTTACGCGATGATCATTATTCCGGGACTATTTGTGTTCTGGGGTGCTTGGAAAGCTAGAAAAGCTAGCCATTAAAGCTGAACCTGAATCATCATTGCTAAAGTTTAGAAGCGTTTAGAAAGTTTTTTTAATGACATCAACGAAGCCCACACGAGCAGAGATCACCGCATTTCTAAAAACCGAGTTTCCACAGTCTAAATGCAGCGTTGATGCGGTAGGCGACAAGTCTGCCACCATTCGACACAACATCGGAGAAGCCGAGCTGCGCCCCGGCGGCACAGTTTCTGGCCCAGTGATGATGTTTGTCGCCGATGTGGCGCTTTACGTGGCCATACTGGGCGAAATAGGCATTGTGCCGCTGACGGTGACGACTAGTTTGAACATCAACTTCCTACGCAAACCAGCGGCTAACAAAGCCATCATCGGCAAATGCAAACTCATCAAAGTTGGGCGCAGCTTGGCGATCGGCGAGGTGTCAATTTACTCAGAAGGCAACGAGGGTGAAGACGACATGGTCGCGCATGCGGTGGGGACGTATGCGATTCCTAGGAGTGCGCCAAAGCTTTCGTAGTTTTCATAGCTAGGGTTGCGGTTACTAGCTTTTAGTGCTTAAATTGGAACTTGTTGTTAAAAACGCACTTAAAAGTCACTTAAAACCCTTAAGTCACTTAAAACCCTTATTTATGACTTTAAAATTAAGCAGCATTCGAAGATTTATCATCCTACTTTCTGTAGTGTGGTTTGCTGGCTATGCTAGCGCGACGACAGTATGCGCGAATAGCTGCCCTGATTGCATGGCTGTCAGCCTCAACAGTTGTAGTGCGAGTTGCTCAGCCGTCACAGTGTCATCGCATGGGGTGCTCAAAGACAAATTACCCAAATCTGTGGTCCTAAGCGCCGAGCTTCCCTTGATTTACATATCTGTTCATACCGCGAATATTTGGAAACCTCCCAAGCATGCCGTGCCTTCCTCATTTCAGTTAGTTGTTTAATTTATTCAAAATTTTATTTTTAAAAGGTATTTATATGAAAACCAAATCATTGAAATTCTTTGCTGCCATCGCAGCATTTGTCGGTTCTTCCAGCGTTTTTGCAGCAGCTGCAGGCGCGTGCTGCGTAGCTGGCGCAGCTTGCTGCATCGGCATTTTGCCTTGCTGCATCTAATCTGAATCTAACGCAGTAGTTAGTTAGAGCTAAGGCTCAGTCACCATTGGTGATTGAGCCTTTTTTTCGTCCCATCACAACTGACGACCAAAACTGACGATTAAAACTGACGATTTCTAGCCAACGGCGGATTCCGCGCAAAGTAACGTTTGATGCCGCGCATCAAGGCGTCGGCCAACTGGTCTTGGTAGTCTTGGCTGCGAAGTTTTTCTTCTTCGTCGGGGTTGCTGATGAAGGCGGTTTCTATCAAGACGCTGGGAATGTCGGGGGCTTTTAATACGGCGAAACCAGCTTGTTCAACTTGGGCTTTGTGCAGCTTCCCAACACCACCGATTTCTTTGATCACAGCTCGGCCTAGGTGCAAGCTGTCGTTGATTTGCGCTGTGGTGCTCATGTCCAAAATTGCTTTGAGCACATTCACATCTTTGGCTTTGATATTCACGCCGCCGACCGCATCAGCCGCATTTTCTTTGTTGGCAAGCCATTTGGCAGAGGCGCTGGTTGCACCCTTATCGCTGAGCGTAAACACGCTGGCACCTCGTGCTTCGGGGTTGGTAAAGGCGTCGGCGTGAATGCTGACGAACAAGTCCGCTTGCACTTTTTGTGCTTTTTTCACGCGGTCGTTCAAGGGCACAAAAAAATCTGCATCCCGCGTTAAAAATGCCCGCATGGGGTTGCCGCCGACCACGCTTTTATTGATGCGGTCACGCAGTTTCAGGGCGACGCTCAGTACAACGTCTTTCTCACGCGTGCCAGCAGGGCCGATAGCCCCAGGGTCTTCACCACCGTGGCCCGGGTCGAGCGCGATGATGATGAGTCGATCTGTTTTACTGGGGGCTGACGCAGCAGCTGTTTTGGGCGGTTTGAGGTCTTTTATAAGCTCTTTTATGTGGTCTTTGATTGTCTCTTTTAGGCTCTCTTTGGGGGGGTCAATTTGAGCTGTAGCCGTCGTATTATTTGCTTGAGGTGCTATGTTAGTAATAGCAATTTTGGTGTTCTTTTTGGCAATCAAATCGCCTAATGGATCTTCCGCTGCTATACCTGCAGTCGTGGCCTTGTTTGCCTCAAACTTTTGGGTTGACTCTTTCATGCGCTCGTTGATCAAGGCTTCTAACGGGTCAACCTGCGTGGCTGGGTACAAATCCAAAACCAAGCGGTGTGCATAGGCCGCGACAGGCTGTAGCGTAAACACTTGCGGCAGGGCAGCTTGCTTCAAATCTAATACCAAACGGACGATATTGGGAGTGCCAGAGGCGGTTGAGGGTTGGCCGGAGGCGGTTGAATATTGCCCAACGCGAATGCCGCTGATGAACGGATCATCCGCTTTCACCTTGGCCACCAGTTCGCGCAGAGCAGGGTTCAACTCCAATCCCTCAATATCAACCGCCAAACGTGGCGGCTCTTTGATAAATGTTTGCTTGGTTTTGAGGGCGACATCGCTCTCAATGGTGATGCGGGTGTAGTCCGCCGCAGGCCACACACGCACCGCCACAATGCCTGCGCCTTTGGCGATTTGGTGGTTGCCTAATAGCAGCACCAAAGCGCCGTCAGCGGTGAGTTTTAAAAGCGAACGGCGTTTCATGGTGGTCGTTTTATTGCAGTTTAGATAGCAATTGCTGACCCGTAGGGGTTTGTGCTTTGACGGTAATGATTCTAGATTCGTCCATATTAGCTACTATTATCATAGCAATATCGGCAACCGGTAATTCGGCTGCGGCTTTTTCAGGCCATTCTGCGAGTTTGATACCTTTGCTTGCAAAAATGTCCCTAAAACCCGCTTCTTCCCACTCCAGTGGGTCGTTGAAGCGGTAAAAGTCGAAGTGCCACAAATTCAGCGGCTGATACAAAGCGTTTTTAATGTCGTCGTACGCTTCCACAATCGCATAAGTTGGGCTTTTGATGCGCCCTGTGACGCCCATGGCCTGCAGCACATGCCGCACAAACGTGGTTTTACCAGCGCCTAAATCGCCATGCAGCTCGATAAACAGGCTGTCCTCAGGCGTTAGGGTTGATAATTGATGCGCTAAGCGCACTGCAAATTGGTGGGTGTCATTTTCGGTCTGCCAATGCAGGGATAGTTCGGTCAATGTAGTCAATTTCGGCAATTTCAATCAAGCCATGTTAGAAGATAAATTAGACGTTAAATTAGACGACAAATTAGAAGCTGAGGAATTACTCAGTCAGATTCAAACTTGGGCGCTAGAACTGGGATTTTCTCAGATTGGCGCGACTGGGGTTGATTTGTCTGCTGCAGAGCCCGGTTTGCTGTCGTGGCTAGCCAACGGTTTTCATGGTGATATGGCGTATATGGCCGCGCATGGGTTGAAACGAGCGCGACCGGCAGAGTTGGTGCCAGGCACGGTGAGTGTGTTGACTGCCCGCATGGACTACTTGCCCAGATCAACGTCAAACGATTGGACAGGCCTTGAATTGCAACGTTTAAATCGTCCTAACGAAGCGATAGTTTCAGTCTATGCCAGAGGACGCGATTACCACAAGGTGCTGCGCGCACGGCTGCAAAAGCTGAGCGAGCGGATTGCCGAGCACATCTCGCCGCTCGGCTACCGCGTCTTCACCGATTCCGCCCCAGTGCTAGAAGCAGAACTCGCCAGCCGCAGCGGCCAAGGTTGGCGTGGCAAGCACACGTTGGTGCTGAACCGCGAAGCAGGGTCGATGTTTTTTTTAGGCGAAATCTATTTAGACATAGCCTTGCCGCAGAGCGAGCCCGTGACGGCACATTGCGGCAGTTGCAGTGCCTGCATCGACATTTGCCCCACACAAGCCATCATCGCACCGCACAAGTTGGACGCGCGCCGCTGTATTTCGTATTTGACGATAGAGCATGCTGGCTCAATTCCACTAGAGCTGCGTCCATTAATCGGCAACCGCATCTACGGTTGTGATGATTGCCAACTGATTTGCCCATGGAACAAGTTTGCGCAGCGTTCTGCCTTGCCTGATTTTGATGAGCGAGCAGGTTTGAGTGGGCAACAACTCTGTACCTTGTTTGCTTGGAGTGAGGATGATTTTTTGAAGTTTACCGAAGGCAGTCCGATACGCCGCATTGGGCATGAGCGTTGGCTGCGAAATATTGCTGTGTCGCTTGGGAATTCACGTCGAGTAGCTACAAAATTTGATTTATCTGGGATTGACGCAACGCTGCAAACCAGAGCTAGCCATGAAAGCGAATTGGTGAGAGAGCACGTTGCATGGGCGTTCAACCAAACTGGGCAAGCTTCTTAGCTGATTAACGACAAGGCAAACGGCAAACTCAACATGCCAAGCAAGGTCGATAAAGTTACCAAACCCGCTACATAACCGCCATCAAACCCCATACGCGCAGCTAATACATAAGCACTGGGCGCAGTGGGCAACGCAGAAAACATAAGCAACACCGTCGTTTGCACGGGTGATAATTTAAGCAGCAGAGACAAACCAAACGCAATGCACGGTGCGATGGCATGGCGAATCGTCAAAACGGTGATTGCTAACGTTTTCGCACGGTGCAACGCGGTTAATTGCATGCCTGCGCCGGCAGACATCAAACCGAGCGGAATAGACGCGCCACCAATGCGGTTCACGGTGGGCGAGAGCCACTCGGGAAAGCTGAAGCCTAAGACATTTGCCAATAAACCAGACGCAGTGGCGATGATGAACGGGTTGCGCAACAGCTCTCCAGCAAAGCCTTTTTCACTGTGTCTCGCCATCGGCCACACAGCTGCAGTGTTAAAGAGCGGCACGCAAATACCGATCAATACAGCAATTAACAGCAAACCCGGCGCACCAGCCAGCCGTTCTGCCATGGCCAAACCGATGAAGGAGTTGAAGCGAAACGCAATTTGTGCGCTCGCAGCATGCTCACGACTGCTGAAATGATTTTTTAGTCCGGGTACAAACGGCAAAACGTAGGCTAATGCAACAGTAGATAATGCCAATAAAAGCCCAGCCGCTATGAAGTTTGATACTGCGCCTAGGTTCAACGGGCTTTTCACAATCGAATAAAACAGCAAAACTGGAAACAAGAAGTAAAACACCAGCTTCTCGACTTGAGACCACACGCTACGGTCTAGGGCGGTAAAGCGGCAGAGCAGGTAGCCTATCAAAATCAAGGCGAAATCGGGGATGAGGAGTTGGGCGTAGTTCAAAGGAAAAGTCTCAGCAGCTAAACAAAAATCAAAAAAACATCGAATTAGGGGTTTACCATTATGTAGTATCCCCATCGGTGGTTTGAAACGTTTGCATTATCATCGAGTAAGTTTATTTTCGTAAGTTAAAGGAATTTCATGTCAAAGCTTAGATCAGTTATTCATAACGCTATTAAATTAATAGCTATATCGGCAGTAATTACGCCGGCTAGTGTCGTATTTGCACAGACTTATCCGAATAAACCAATCAAATTGCAGGTGCCATTTGCACCTGGTGGCACGACAGATATTATTGCCCGCGTGATGTCTGAGCCCCTTGGTAAAGCACTTGGTCAAAACGTGGTGGTAGAAAATAAAGTGGGTGGCGGTGGTGTGGTGGGAGCGAATGAAACATCAAAGGCTGCGCCTGACGGTTACTCGCTCGGCATGGCAACTGTTTCTACGACAGCTGCTAATCCTGCTATTAACCCCAAAATGCCCTATAACGTGGCTACTGATTTCACACCCATCATCAATATTGCAGCCACACCGAATGTGATCGCGGTTCACCCCAGTTTTCCAGCGAAAGATTACAAAGGTTTCGTTGAAGAGTTGAAGAAAAATCCGGGTAAATATTCATATTCTTCATCTGGTATTGGCGGCATTGGTCATCTACAAACTGAGTTGTGGAAGAGCTTGCAAGGTGTGTTTTTGACGCACATTCCATATTCTGGCGCTGGCCCTGCTTTGCGTGACACCGTGGGCGGCCAAGTACAAATCATTTTTGACAATGTGCCATCTGCATTGCCCCACATCACGGGTGGTCGCTTGATCGCCATGGCTGTAGCTGCACCACAGCGCCTAGCGTCCATGCCCAACGTGCCAACTTTCAAAGAGTTGGGTTTAGAGCCGGTGAATCGCATGGCTTATTACGGCATCTATGGCCCCAAAGGTTTGCCGAAAGATATTGTTGATAAGGTCAACGCTGGCGTGCGCAAATCGTTGGAAGACCCAGCTATTCGCAAGCGGATTGAAGACACTGGCTCCATCGTTTTGGGTAATACCCCAGAGCAGTTCGCTGCACAAATGAAAGATGAGCTGGCGGTATACCAAAAAGTGGTGGCAACAGCGAAATTGAAATTGGATTGATTCAACTGACGACTCAGGCAGTAGCTACGCCCATTCACTTAGCCAACCACATCGATGCCTTCATCGATGCGCTTTGGCT
>JANMTB010000023.1:0-3040 GCA_031390045.1 Polaromonas sp. | reverse complement strand
CAAGCGGGTTTGCTGAATATTTCTAAACATTACGTGGCGAATGCAAAACGCTTCAAAGCGGGTTTGAAAAAAATCAGTTGATCCCCACGTACTAACGATGTCTGAAGTTCACAAATTCCTATTCGACGGCTTGCCGGTTCGCGGCACCTTGGTGCGGTTAACCGACAGCTGGCAAACCATTTTGCAGCGCCGCGCGGCCAATTCCACCACGGGTGCTTATCCGCAACCTGTGAGCCATCTGCTGGGTGAATTGACGGCTGCCGCCGTGCTGATGCAGTCCAGCATCAAGTTCAACGGCAGTTTGACGCTGCAAATCGCGGGAAATGCAGGAAGTGGTCCTGTCAAGCTGGCAGTCGCCGAAGTGCAGCCCGATTTGAGTTTTCGCGCAACAGCAACCGTGCTGGGCGAGGTAGCAGCCGATAGCAGCTTGTCCGCCATGATCAATGCCAATAACCAAGGCCGTTGTGCCGTGACGCTTGACCCCAAAGACAAGTTTCCAGGCCAAGTGCCCTATCAAGGCGTGGTGCCGCTGTTTGATGACCATAGAAAACCGATTGAAAAGCTCAGCAGCGTGCTGGAGCACTACATGTTGCAAAGCGAGCAGTTGGATACGACGATGGTGCTTGCTGCTAACGACACAGTCGCCGCTGGGCTGCTGATTCAGCGGATTCCGTTGCAAGGGGAAGGCAACTTAGCGGGCAGCATGGTCAGCAAACGCAATGAAGAAGAAATTGGTTTGAATGAGCATTACAACCGTTTGGCACTGTTTGCGGCGAGTTTGAAGCAAGAGGAATTGCTGACACTTAATGCGAATGAGATATTGCATCGCTTGTATTGGGAAGAAGACGTGATTCGGTACGAACCGCTGTACCCTAAGTTTGCCTGCACCTGCAGCCGCGAGCGGGTGAGTAATATGATTTTGAGCCTAGGCAAAGCTGAAGTGGAAGAGATATTGGCTGAGCGTGGCGAGGTGGAAGTAGCGTGCGAGTTTTGCGGACAGCAGCAGCGGTTTGACCCAGTCGATGCAGCTCAGATTTTTATTGATTCTGCGAGCAAAGCATCAATCAACCATTCGGGCGATTCAGGACTTGTTCAATAAATCCTGAAGCAGCCGGTGTTCGCATTCAGGGTCTGAGCAACGCTCGCAGACCCAGTTTTTAAATCGCACGGGTTTGTCTTTTGGTTCTAGGTCTTCGGCTGCAGATACGACTGCTGATGGAGATGCAGATGTTAAGCAGCGCAATGCGTTATGTAATCGCGAGACACCTGAGCCGTAAACCACTTGGTAGTTGATACCGCCACGGGCGAGGGCGGCGCGAATGCGTGAGTCAACGGGTTCGCGGACATGTGGGCCATCGCGCTGTATGCCGTCTGCCACCCAGGGAATATCCAATCCCATCAATAGCGTGATGTCAAAACTGCGCTGATATTGCAGCGCTAGATCATACAAGCTGGTGTCATCAAACAGCAAGTCACTGTAGGTGGCGATCATCAAGGGTGTGGTGTCGGCTATCAAGTAGTCGCATCGTGCAGCTGCATTGATTTGCCGGATTTGCTCAGTGGCAATACTTTGTTGCTCTTCTTTGCGGGGTGTGCGTTGGCGCTCATCACACCATGTGCGTAAATATTCGGGAATGTGTTGAACTGATTTACCTTGCGCGAGGAAATGCAGAGTCAGCAGCTTGCCTAAATCAGATTTACCGGTGCTTTCCGCACCTAAAAGAGCAATTTTCACGCTAGCGTTTTGCGGTTAATTGCTTTCGCCAAGCTTGCCAGCCAATAACGGCCATGATCGCAAAAACCGTATATAAACCCACCGTCAGCCACAGCCCTTTGTAGGCAAACAGCGCGATGCTGACGATGTTAACGACGATCCACATGGGCCAATTTTCAACATACTTGCGACCCAATAGCAGGGTCGCAACAACGCTCAGCGCCGTAGGAAAAGCATCCCACCACGGCACATCTGTGGTGGTAAATTTAAGTAGAAATAAGCCTGTAGCCAACCAAAAAAATGCACACAATGCTATTAATTTAATAGTAGACGCATTACTTAAAGTTTGAATTTTTAAGGCTGAGCCATCGTCTCGTATGCCGCGAAGCCATTGCCACCAACCCCAAGTAGCCATCACAGCAAAAAAGATTTGTAACGTTGCGTCGCCAAACAACTTGCTGTCCCAAAAAACCAAAAAATACATCGCAGAGCTGACAAACGCGAGTGGCCAACCCCAATGGATTTCTTTGATGTTGCAGATCACCATGGCGATGCCGAGTACAGCACCAATCAGCTCTGCCCAGCTAGCTGGGCTACCAAAGAGGGTGAAAACGGGGCTGTTCAAAAAGGTGAGGATGGGATCAAAAAACAGCATGTATGTGCTTTATCAACAGGGATTGAATACAATTTTTACTTGGTATATTGAACCAAGATTTCATTTGGTTTGAGCATGCCCAGTTCAGATCGCGCTTTTTCTTCAACCATATCCATGCCTGATTTCAAATCTTGCACCTCGGCTTTGAGTTGCTTGTTTTCAGTCTGCAATTTTGCGACTGTTGCGTTCAGTCCAAGAAGTTTTTTGGTCATCTGCGTCACATCGCTCAAGCTGCCACGGCCAAACCACAGCTGCGCTTGAAATATCAGCAGCAGGGCTGCCAATAAGATCATCACGCCGCGTTTGCTCATCTTGGCCTCTAAACCTTATCGAATGCTGTAAAACGCATCGCGCCCTGGGTAGCTGGCCACATCACCCAAGTCCTCTTCTATGCGCAGCAACTGGTTGTATTTGGCGACGCGGTCTGAGCGGCTCAGTGAACCTGTTTTGATTTGACCGGCATTTGTACCTACGGCGATGTCTGCAATCGTCGTGTCCTCAGTCTCGCCCGAGCGGTGGCTGATGACGGCGGTATAGCCCGCGCGCTTGGCCATTTCAATGGCGGCGAAGGTCTCGGTCAATGTGCCGATCTGGTTGATTTTGATCAAGATGGAATTGGCAATTTTCTTGTCAATGCCTTCTTTGAAAATCTTGGTGTTGGTGACAAACAA
>JANMTB010000002.1:0-3183 GCA_031390045.1 Polaromonas sp. | reverse complement strand
GAGTTGAAGCTGGTTTTGTCTGCGCCGGCGTTCAGCAAACGCCGCACATCGTCCATGGTACGCACGCCACCACCTACCGTCAAAGGGATAAACACCTGCGAAGCCACGGCCTCGATGATGTGAAAAATCATGTCCCGAGCGTCGCTGGTGGCGGTGATATCGAGGAAGGTCAGCTCATCCGCGCCCTGCTCGTTGTAGCGGGCGGCGATCTCGACCGGGTCGCCGGCATCGCGTAATTCGAGGAAGTTAACACCTTTAACGACTCGGCCGCCGGTAACGTCAAGGCAGGGAATGATTCGTTTAGCGAGCATGATTTGACTTTATTGTATAAGTTGACATTTTTATATATTATGACAGAATTACATCAATTGCACATTAAATAAGAAACAACTAGAGGTAACGCTATGACTTCATTAGCCATGTCAGAAAACGGGCGGGTATTGATACCTGTTGATATACGTGAGAAATTAGGATTCAAGCCCAAGGCTCCTATTTTCGTAGAAATTAAAGATGGCAGTTTGATTTTGACATCTGCAGCGCAGCGCAGTGCACAGCGACGCGCTTATTTTGACAACTTATTCAAAGAACTGAATATTGACCCCAACATCAGCTTGGTTGATGAGCTAATTGCCGATCGCCGCGCCGAGGCAGTCAAAGAATAATTTAGGAGCAAACATGCTTTATGTGATGGATGCTTCCGCCATGCTGGCGTTGATGCAAGCTGAAAAAGGCTGGGAAGTTGTTGATGATCTGATTCAAGAGCAACAATGCGTCGCTAGTTGTGTGAATATTGCCGAAGTGGGCACGAAAATGATAGACAAAGGTTTAGCGCCTTCACAGCTTAAACGCACTTTAGAAGAGCTCAACGTTCAGCCCGTGGATTTCGATTTGGAACAATCAATCTTCTGCGCAGAACTCAGACTCAGCACCAAATATGCAGGACTGTCGCTAGGCGACCGCGCCTGTCTGGCACTCACAAAACTCATGGGGGGCACAGCAGTCACCTCTGACCGCGCTTGGCTAGATATTGCAGAAACAACCCAAATAAAGGTGATAATGTTACGCTAGCCGGCGTATTTATTGCCTAAGCAGCTATTCTAAATATAGCAAAATGTGAATAAAATAAGCATTTAACTGTCAAAATAAAACCTACAATTAACTTAGCCTATAGAACTTCCCA
The DNA here is from genome assembly GCA_031390045.1 of Polaromonas sp. Classification (GTDB taxonomy): domain Bacteria; phylum Pseudomonadota; class Gammaproteobacteria; order Burkholderiales; family Burkholderiaceae_C; genus Aalborgiella. The sequence goes on along the minus strand of JANMTB010000002.1, from coordinate 2,003 downwards.
TGCCTCATAAATAGTGCAGTACACTGGTTCTCACCCCTTCACTGGAGACTTAAATGCCTGCTGGAATGTTCACGTATGACGGTGTCCACTACCCCGACGATCATGCCTCAGACCCGGCGCGTATGGGCTGGATGCAAGGCTCGCCGCCCCCCGTTGAACAGCAGGTACGCTTCGAAGACGATAAGTTTTTAGAGTTCCCGCAAAACCGCTGGACTCTCTCCCACATGCGCGAGCTCGTTCCGACCGCCGCCGTACGCAGAGGCGCGAAACCCGCCAGCGACCTAGGCGCCGTCAACACCAGCACACAAGCGGTCATTGAAGCATTGCAATTCAAAGACATGCAAGGCAAGCCGCGCCTATGGGCTGATACGCTGGCCGATACCTACACCGACGGCATCGTGGTGCTGCATAAAGGCAAACGTGTCTATGAGAAATACCTCGGTGTCCTGCAAACCCACACCGCGCACAGTTGTTTTTCAATCACCAAATCCTACGCCGCCACCTTGTGCGCTACGCTCGTGCATGAGGGCGTACTGGACTGCGAAAAACTCATCCCCTTCTATCTGCCTGAAATGGCCGGCACCGCCTATGCCGATGCCACCTTGCGCCAGGTCATGGACATGCAGATTGGCGTGCTGTATTCAGAGCTGTATTCCGACCCCAAAGCGCAGATTTGGGACTATGCCCGTGCTGGTGGCTTTCGCGCACGTGACAAAGACTATAGCGGCCCAAAAACCCTGTATGAGTTCCTGCTCACCCTCAAAAAAGAAGGTGAACACGGCCAGGCCTTCGCCTACAAAACCGTCAATACCGAGTTGATGTGTTGGATCATGAAACGCGTCACTGGACAGGGTCTAGCAGAAGCTTTGAGTGATCGTATCTGGCAAAAACTGGGCTGCGAAGAAGACGCATTCATCAGCGTCGATTCCATTGGTGTGCCTTTTGGCGGCGGTGGATTGTGCGCCACCTTGCGAGACATGGCGCGGTTTGGCGAGATGATGCGATGTGGCGGCGCATTTGAGAGTCAGCAAGTCATCCCTGAAGCCGTGGTGGCCGACTGCAACAGAGGGGGCGATCCCAAAAAGTTTGCGAAAGCGGGTTACGCCCTGCTATCAGGTTACAGCTACCGCAATATGTGGTGGGTCACCCACAACGTGCACGACGCGTATGAGGCACGTGGCATCCACGGCCAGCGCATTTACATCGCCCCCAAAGCAGATTTGGTGGTGGCGCGTTTTGCCTCACACCCGATTGCCGCAAGTGCGGCGAATGATCCGATCACCATTCCCGGCTTGATTGCGCTGGGTAATTTACTAAAAAACTAAACAATAGTTCTATGGCCAGCGTATTTAATGACATGACTGCTATTTTATCAATAGCAATCAACCATTCAACTCATCCGCCCGCGCCTGCGCCGCTTCAAAATCCAAGTCGCCAGAATAAACCGCACGACCACAGATCACGCCTTCAACGCCTTCGTCTTCCACGTCGCACAGGGCTTCAATATCGGCCATGTTGGACAAACCGCCCGAGGCGATGACGGGAATGGTCAAAGCTTGGGCGAGCTTGACAGTGGCTTCAATGTTGATGCCGGTGAGCATGCCGTCTCGGCCGATGTCGGTGTAGATGATGGATTCGACGCCGTAGTCTTGGAATTTTTTGGACAAATCGATCACATCGTGGCCGGACATCTTGCTCCAGCCGTCGGTGGCGACTTTGCCGTCTTTGGCGTCCAGCCCGACGATGATGTGGCCGCCAAAGGCTGTGCACGCATCTTGCAGAAAACCGGGGTTTTTGACCGCTGCGGTGCCGATGATGACGTAGCGCAGGCCAGCATCTAAGTAGCGCTCAATCGTGTCCAGGTCGCGAATGCCGCCGCCCAGCTGCACATCGACCTCGCTGCCGATTTCTTTCAGGATTTTGCGGATGGCCTGCTCGTTTTTGGGTTTTCCTGCAAACGCGCCGTTCAAATCGACCAAATGCAAACGCCGCGCCCCTTTGCT
>JANMTB010000226.1:0-3640 GCA_031390045.1 Polaromonas sp. | reverse complement strand
AGCGCGGTTATTCTGCGGCTGATGTCGTGCGTTTGCGCGGTTCATTCCCTATCGAGCATACGATTGCTCGCCGTGGTGCTGAAAAGCTGTGGAACTTGTTGCACACTGAAGACTACGTCAACTGCTTAGGCGCGTTGACTGGCGGACAAGCTATGCAGCAAGTGAAAGCTGGCGTCAAAGCTATCTACTTGTCGGGCTGGCAAGTCGCTGCTGATAACAATACTTATTCTTCCATGTACCCAGACCAGTCTTTGTACCCAGTTGATTCCGTGCCAAAAGTCGTTGAAACTATCAACAATACTTTCCGCCGTGCAGATGAAATCCAGCATTCCAAAGGCATTGACGCTGGCGACAAAGGTTATATCGACAACTTCGCACCTATCGTTGCAGACGCAGAAGCCGGTTTCGGTGGTGTGTTGAACGCGTTTGAATTGATGAAAGCCATGATCAAGGCTGGCGCAGGCGGCGTGCATTGGGAAGACCAATTGGCATCTGTCAAAAAATGCGGCCATATGGGCGGCAAAGTGTTGTTGCCAACCCGTGAGTCTTGCCAAAAGCTGATCGCAGCGCGTATGGCAGCAGACGTCATGGGCGTACCAACCTTGGTGATCGCCCGTACCGATGCTGAAGCCGCAGACTTGCTGACCAGCGACTACGACGAACTCGACAAGCCATTCTTGACGGGCGAGCGTACAGCCGAAGGCTTCTACAAAACCCGTAAAGGTTTTGACCAAGCTGTAGCTCGTGCGATTGCTTATGCGGATTACGCCGACTTGGTGTGGTGCGAAACTGGTACGCCAGATTTGGACTTCGCGAAGAAGTTTGCTGATGCCGTGCACAAAGTTCACCCAGGTAAAATGTTGGCGTACAACTGCTCACCATCGTTCAACTGGAAGAAAAACTTGGACGATGCGACCATCGCCAAGTTCCAGCGCGAACTCGGTGCCATGGGTTACAAGTACCAATTCATCACTTTGGCGGGTATCCACTCGATGTGGTACAACATGTATGACCTGTCACAAGACTACGTCAAGCGCGGTATGACTGCGTATATCGAGAAAGTGCAAGAGCCAGAATTCGCAGCACGTGATCGTGGCTACACTTTTGTGTCGCATCAGCAAGAAGTCGGTACTGGTTACTTCGACGAAGTGACTACGACGATTCAAGGCGGCAAGTCAAGCGTGACGGCTTTGACAGGTTCTACTGAAGAAGAGCAGTTCCACTAAGCAAAACAGTTAGTCATTAACGTCAGCTTATTGACAAAAAGCCCGCATCCGAAAGGATGTGGGCTTTTTTATTGGATTGTAAAATTATGCACAGAGTAATGCATTAATTGCATAATCCACCAGCGTTAACCCTGATGTCGATTTAATGACTGAGGGGTTATATTCATTGGGTTCGCGAAACATATACATATACCTTGGCTGATTGAGTTGGCTTAGAACTTGCTTGTGAACCTTACTTTTGCAATTTAGTACTTATTTATTGGAGAAAATGGAATGAAATTCATCAAATTGAAATTACCAGCTACCGTATTGGCAGCTTTGGGCACCATGTTGACCACTTCAGCCCAGGCCCAGGCCAATGACACCATTGCTAAAGCAAAAGCTTCAGGCAGCATCACCATGGGTGTGCGCGATTCTTCTGGTGCTTTGTCTTACACGCTGGGCGATGGCAAATACACAGGCTACCATGTTGAAGTTTGCCAAGGCATCATTGCTGACATCGAAAAAGCAGCTGGTAAAAAGCTAGAAATCAAATACACACCTGTTACATCGCAAAACCGCATTCCTTTAGTGCAAAACGGCACGGTTGACATTGAGTGCGGTTCAACCACCAACAATGCAACGCGTCAAAAAGACGTTTCTTTCGTTGTTACAACTTTTGTTGAAGAAGTTCGTATTGCTGTTAAGGCAAACGGTGGCATTACCAACATCGCACAATTGAACGGAAAGAACGTAGCTACAACGACTGGTACAACATCAGTTCAATTGCTGCGTAAAAACGAGCGTGCGACTGGTGTTGACTTCAAAGAGGTATTCGGCAAAGACCACGCAGACAGCTTCTTGCTGTTGGAGTCAGGCCGTGCAGATGCATTCGTGATGGATGGCTCTATTTTGGCTGGCAATATTGCTGGTTCTAAAACTCCTGCTGATTTTAAAATCGTGGGTGAAGTTTTGAGCGTTGAGCCGATTGCCATCATGATTCGTAAAGATGACCCAGCGATGAAGAAAGCAGCTGATGATTCAGTCAAAGCCATGATCAAGTCTGGCGCATTGGCGAAGATGTACGACAAATGGTTTGTTCAACCTATTCCTCCGAAAAATGCAAAAATTGGCTTGCCAGCTAGCGAAGCTACCAAGGCTGCATGGGCAACTCCTAACGACAACCCTGTTGAGTCATACGTTAAAAAATAAATTAATTTTTTAATTTGTTGAATGAGCCCTGTCAGCGCAGTAGCATTGACAGGGTTTCCAATTTTTGGAGGACGGCAATGAATTTGGATTGGAAAGTTTTCTTAAACGACGATGGCGGTGGCCGTACCTATTTTGAGTGGATGATCCAATCTTGGGGTTGGACTTTGTCAGTTGCTGGGTGTGCTTATATCGTTGCGATGGTATTCGGTGTCGTCATTGGTACAGCGCGGACACTGCCAAATAGCCCTTGGATAGTGCGGCTGGGAAACGCTTGGGTTGAGCTGTTTCGCAACATTCCGTTGCTCGTGCAAATTTTCTTGTGGTATTTTGTCGTTCCTAAAATATTCCCAGTGATGCAGCAAGTTCCAGGTTTTGCACTTGTTGTTATTGCGCTTGGGTTTTTTACCTCTGCGCGTATCGCCGAACAGGTTAGGGCTGGCATTCAAGCATTACCCAAAGGGCAGCGGTACGCCGCCAGTGCCATGGGATTTACCACCATGCAGTCTTACCGATATGTGTTGCTGCCGATGTGTCTTCGCATCATCATGCCGCCGCTTACCAGTGAAACGATGAATATGTTGAAAAATTCATCGGTGGCTTTTGCTGTGTCTGTGGCAGAGCTAACTTGGTTTTACACGCAGGCTGCGGAAGAATCATCAAAAGGCATCGAGATATTCTTGGGTGTAACTTTACTGTATGTGATTTCTGCCTTTGCCGTTAACCGTGTGATGGCCTTTATAGAAAAGAAAATTCAGATTCCTGGCTTTATTGTTGCCGGTGGCACGGGCGGGGGGCATTGATATGGGCGGCCTTGATTTAAGTTTCGTCAATTGGGAGATTATTTCCAAATTCGTTGTCAATGGCTTTTGGTTCAGCGTACAACTGACAGTGATCGCTACGTTAGGTGGCATCGCATTGGGTACTGTGCTTGCCTTGATGCGCTTGTCAGGCAATAAGGTATTGGCCATACCCGCAACAATTTACGTTAATGGTATGCGCTCAATCCCATTGGTGATGGTTATTTTGGGTTTCTTTTTACTCGTGCCCTTTTTGATTGGTCGACCCATCGGTGCAGAGCTGTCTGCCATTATCACCTTTGTGGCTTTTGAAGCCGCCTATTTCAGCGAAATCATGCGTGCTGGCATTCAGTCCATCCCTCGTGGGCAAGTGCATGCTGGGCAAGCGGTAGGCATGACTTACAGCCAAAACATGCGACTCATTGT
>JANMTB010000220.1:0-3047 GCA_031390045.1 Polaromonas sp. | reverse complement strand
AGCGCTCACTCTCTTGATTGAGATAGGTAAAAGAACCCGTCAAATCTAAAGTCACAAAGGCTTCACTGATACTTGCCAAGGTGGTGGATAGCCGCATAGCAAGCGGTAAAAAGTCGCCCTGCACAGATGTCAACTCAAGTTTCGGCACCGCATGCTGCGGAGCAATGGGTGGACTGACCTTCACAAGTACATTCTCCCTACAAAACAAAACGTGCCCAATCATACGGCTAGTTTTATCGAGGTGCCAATCTTTATTTAAAATTCAGTTTTATCTCGCTTGCATTCTGTGAAGAACATCATGATTTATGCTAGCAAAAGCAACAAATCTCCAACAAACATAAAAATAGTTTTGCATTCCTTACACCCAATAAAATAAAACTTGAAGAATTTACCAATAAATATACATACATTTACGAGTTTTACCAACAATCACTACCATGATTGCGTGCTTGTCGAAACGTTCATGATGGACTAATTCTGATGCTTTATTGAGTCCTGTCTGTCGCTTTGTTTGACGAATCATCGCAAAACGCTACCGCGAGGGGTAACCTATTCAAGGTATTGATGCCCATTGATGTTGAAAGGAAACTAGACCCTGATGAAACATAGGCGCAGACCACCAGTTCCAGATTCGTCTAGCCGTCGTTTCCAAAAGTCCTTTGTAGGACTCAACTTTAGTCAAGGGGAAAATATGAACACTAAAATTTTCACCCCCATGCTTTCGCTGCGTGAACTTCAGCAATGTTCTGACGTTGCCGACCTGACACCAGCACTGCACAGACTGTGCAGCAGCTTCGGGCGGGTCGACAAGCTATCCGTCCTGACGGCCATGCATAAGGGCGCACGACAGGCCATCTGCTTCCTGCGTCTGGAATCTCCAGAAAAAGAACGAATCCTGATGAAAAAACTGGGTGTGGGCAGGTTTGGCGGTGAAGTTGTCTTTGTGGTGGACTTGAAACCGGCAGCAATCGATGCAGAATTTGCACCCGCTTCCCTATGGAGTGATTTTGATGGTGCTGAGTCGTCGAGCAACACACAGAAAACACCGGCTTCAGAACATTCGCCGCTCAGCATTGTGACTCATCAACAAAACTACCGCTCTGACAGCCCGCTAGGCCTGTAACCGATATACCCGTTTTTCTCAACACACCCAATTATTCAAGGAGTTATTCATGAAATCACATACCCCCTCTTCGTCATGCTGTGCAACAATGGCGAAAGCTGGCTTGGTGCTGGCATTTGTGCTCGGCCAAATGCCGGTGCACGCTATGGAAGAAGAAGTGAAAGTTGGGCATGCAAACGACATGAGCCCCGTCATTGTTACAAACGACCGTGTCAAGTTGCCGCACAAACATCGCCGTGTCGTTCAAGCTCCCGTCAAGCCTCAAGCCCCAGCCTCAAAACCACAGCAACCGGTGCTTTGGCTTCGTTAATCAGTACAACAACAATCTCACAGCCACCCTCCCATACTAAGGAGAAAATCATGACCTTACAACAGTTCTTCTTTCAAGCGCCAGGTTTCATCAGGACAAAAATGGCTGTGTTGATGACTTCAAACGATTCACCACCCAACCTGCCGGATAAGCCGGTCCGATTGCAAGCCCCACGATGGGCGTCGCACTTCGTGCAAGTTGTTTTCGCTTTGGTTTTCTTGGCAGCACTCTTACCTGCGCCGTCCAGAGCCGAAACGCCAACATCCATCGACATGAAGCTCTTGGTGATATCGGCGGATGGCAGCGAGCCGGCGTTTGCCGGAATCAAGTCCATCTTGAATCAGATAGGTGTTCCCTACGACACCTTGATCGCGTCGCAGACCCCGCTAACCGCACAAACGTTGTCCGATGGAGTGGGAGCAGGACGTTATCAGGGCATTCTTCTCGCCACGGGTAATCTGGGTTACGAAGCCTCACCAGGCATTTACCAAAGCGCCTTGACTGCGGCACAGTGGCAAATGCTCTGGCAATACCAAGCAGATTTCCGTGTGCGGCAGGTCACCCTGAACACCTATCCGGGCGGTGCGCCCGATAACTATGGGCTGACACTTTACAGCGCTGTCGATACCACCAGTACGCCGATTCAGGCCAGCTTGACAACGGCTGGGCAGCAAATATTTGGTTATCTGAACCCTGCCAATCCGATTTCGATAAAAAATGCCTGGACTTATCTGGCGACGCCGGCTTCAAGCACCAATCCTGTGCCTCTTTTGAAAACCGCAGACGGCTTTGTCATTGCATCTATTTACACCTATCCCGATAGCCGCCAAAACTTGACGATCACGACCGATGGCAATCCGGAATTGACGCATACGCTTTTACTCGGTTACGGCGTGATCAACTGGGTGAGCAAAGGTTTCTTTCTGGGGGAGCGCAAGATTTATCTGAACGCACAGCCTGATGACGTGATGATTGCAGATGATATCTGGGACCTCGCAAGACTATCTGACCAGACAGGACTTGAATACCGCATAACTGGAAATGATTACAACCGGCTCATAACTTGGCAAAATGCATTACGGGCATCCAATCCGAACGCAGCGCAGATACGTCTGGAAATGCCATTTAACGGCGCGGGTGTATCTGGGATCTACCCTAATGATACTTTGACGTCTGCAATACGACTAAACCCGAATCAGTTCAAGTGGATTAATCATACATATGACCATGAGTCGTTGGATACCATCGGTTACGGCGATGCACTGAAGCAGCTCAGCAATAATCACAAGGTAGCGCAACAACTGAAGCTCAATCGGTACTCCAAAGACAGCATGATTCAACCGGATATTTCAGGGCTCAATAATCCGGAATTTCTTCGTGCCGCGAAGGATTTCGGCATACGCTATATCTTGTCGGATACCTCGCAGCCTGGATGGAAAAATCCCAGCCCGAATGCCGGTTTTTACAGTTCCCATCAGCCCAGCATCCTGATCATTCCACGCTACCCGACCAATCTTTACTACAACGTTTCAACGCCGGCCGAATGGGTGTCCGAATACAACCACTTCTACGCACCGGGTGGCCTGTTCCCGGCCTGGGACCACGCACTGACGT
>JANMTB010000201.1:0-2069 GCA_031390045.1 Polaromonas sp. | reverse complement strand
TCATGGTCTAGCCAGTGGTACGGGTCATTTTGCCGCAGCGCCCACAGCATGATGTCAACGCTTTGGTCAATCACCTCACCGTTTGGCAAAACCAGCACGGGTACGGTGCCTTTGGGCGAAGCAGCTAACAATTCGGCTGGTTTATCCCGCAAAACCACTTCACGGTGCTCATAATCAACGCTGCTAGCCAGTAAAGCCAGCCGCGCCCGCATGGCGTAGGGGCAGCGGCGGAAGGAGTAAAGAACGGGGATATCAGGCCTCATTCCGCTGCTGGGCTAGCTTGATTTGCCGTTGCCGCTCTGTAAATCGCGCTAGATCTTCATCCGTTTTGTTACCGTGGCAATGCGGGCAGCTGAGTCCCAAAACAAAAAAAGGCGATTCTTTGTCGGCTTGACTGATCGGCTCGCGACAAGCGCGGCACAAGCCATAATCGCCCACTTTCAAGCCCTGCCCCACAGTCACGCGCTCGTCAAACACAAAGCACTCACCCTGCCATTGGCTGTCCGCCTCAGGCACGGTTTCTAGGTATTTCAAAATGCCACCTTCAAGGTGAAAAACCTCGTCAAACCCATTGGCTTTGAGGAAAGCGGTCGATTTTTCGCAACGGATGCCACCGGTGCAAAACATGGCAACTTTGGGCTTTTTAGCTTCCGTTGTTTTCAATTTCGGATGCTGCAGCAGCCAATCTGGCAATTCCGAAAAACTCTTGGTCTGCGGGTCAATCGCGCCTTTAAAGGTGCCAATGTTGACTTCGTAGGTGTTGCGGGCATCAATCAACACGACCTCGGGGTCGGCGATCAGCGCGTTCCAGTCTTCTGGTTTGACGTATTGCCCCACCGTCTCGTTCGGGTTCACCGTCGGCACGCCCATGGTGACGATTTCTTTTTTCAGCTTCACCTTCATACGGTAAAACGGCGGTTTGGTGGACCATGATTCTTTGTGAACCAGATTCGATAACCGATTTTTGAAGATAGCATCGTTTTTAAGATACGCCAACACCGCGCGAACACCCGCTTCTGGCCCCGCTATCGTGCTGTTGATGCCCTCATTCGCCAGCAAAATTGTACCTTTCACGTCGTTGGCTTCGCAAAACGCGAGCAAAGGCACTTTCAAATCGGCAAAATCCGCCAATTCGACGAATTTGTAGAAGGCTGCGGTCAAATAAGTATTTGTCATAACCTCCACATTTTATAGGTTTGCACTTTTTTTAACTTCCAAGACAATCTAATCATGACATTAGCTATGCGAACTTCAGACCTGCGTTTCCTCGTTGCTTGGTTGCTGCCTCTCATGAGCATGTACGGTTTGCTGAACACGCCGCACCTCACTGCCATGTGGGTGGGTATTTTTTGGGTGCTGGTGATCTTGCTGGATGGCTTCGTGCCGGGTGGTAAATCGTCGCCTGCAGCGCTGAAATCTACTGACAATTTGGGCTATTTCAGCTGGGTGCTGCGGGTTTACGTCGTGCTGCAGTTGGCGCTGATCGGCGTGGGCGGCTATGTTGTCATGCAAACGACGACCAGCTGGCTCACCGTGCTAGGTGTTGCTTTCGGCGTGGGCTACGTCACTGGCGCGCAAGGCATCACCTTTGCGCACGAACTCGGCCACAGCAAGTCAAAAATCGACCGCTTTTGCGGCTGGGTGCTGATGACGACGGTCTGCTACGGCCACTTCATGGTAGAACATTACCGTGGCCACCACCCTAGGGCGGCGACGTATGAAGACGCCGCTTCAGCCCGCTATGGCGAAACGCTTTACCGCTTTTTACCGCGCACGGTGTGGGGCAGCTTCATCAGCGGTTGGCGTTTGGAGGCAGCGCGCATCAAGCAAATGAAATCATCTTGGCTGAAAAGTCCTCTAGCATGGAGTACTGCGGCCTCTGTAGGCATAATATTGGTTATAGCCGGCGTATTTATTGCCTCTGAAGCTATTAAATTAATAGCATATTTTATCATTCAATCCATCACCGCATTCACGCTTTTAGAGATCGTCAACTACATCGAGCACTACGGATTGCAGCGTGGCAAACTAGGTAATAAACGTGAGGCTTTCGGCATGATGCACGCTTG
>JANMTB010000182.1:0-2691 GCA_031390045.1 Polaromonas sp. | reverse complement strand
TGGTGTTCGTGTGGAACGGCACCACCTCGGGCGTGAAAGTGCCGAATGGCGACTGGATTCCGGCTGACCGCAAGGGCTTGACGCTGTGCGATGCGACCTCGGCCGTGTTCGCCATGGAGATGCCTTGGGAGAAGCTGGACGTCATCACCTACTCCTGGCAAAAAGTGCTGGGCGGCGAGGGCGCACATGGCATGTTGATCTTGAGCCCGCGTGCGGTTGAACGCATCGAGGCCTACAACCCGCCGTGGCCGATGCCCAAGGTGTTCCGCATGAAGTCGGGCGGCAAGCTGACCGAAGGTTTGTTCAAGGGCGAAACCATCAACACCCCATCCATGCTGTGCGTGTCTGATTATTTGGACGCTTTGAACTGGGTGGAATCTATAGGTGGTGTCAAAGGAACCATGTCTCGCAGCGAGGCCAACCTCAAAGTTCTGGAAGACTTTGTCGCCGCGAATGATTGGATTTCTTTCCTCGCCAAAGACAAAGCCACCCGCTCCAACACCAGCGTCTGCCTGACCCTGACTGCCACAGAAGAACAGGTCAAAAAGATGGTCAAACTGCTGGACACCGAGGGTGTGGCCTACGACATTGGGGCGTACAAAGATGCACCGGCCGGTTTGCGAATTTGGTGCGGAGCGACGGTGGAGGTGTCGGATTTGAAAGCGCTGATGCCTTGGCTGACCTGGGCTTATCAGCAAGTGACTGCCTAGTTTTTACGTCAGCCCCATCCATTGAAAGAGATAGCCATGTACAAAGTCAGAACCTACAACGCGATCTCTGTCAAAGGGTTGGAACGCTTCCCACGTCTATCGTACGAAGTGGGCAGCGACATTGGTCACCCTGATGCGTTTTTGCTGCGCAGCCAAAAGCTGCAGGGCGTCGAAGTGCCCAAATCGCTGTTAGCTGCCGCCCGCGCTGGCGCAGGCACTAACAACGTGCCGATTGCCGAATACAGCAAGCTGGGCGTGATCGTTTTCAACACCCCGGGTGCGAACGCCAATGCGGTGAAAGAACTGGTGATGGCCGGCATGCTGCTGGCGACACGCGGCATTTTACCGGGCATGGCGTATGTCAACACCTTGACGTCAATGACAGACGCAGCTGAAATGTCCGCCCATTTGGAGAAAGAAAAAGCCCGCTTTGCAGGTGGCGAAATCAAAGGCAAAACGCTGGGCATTGTCGGGCTGGGGGCGATTGGCTCCATGGTCGCCGACATGGCGCTGGCCATGGGCATGAAGGTGGTGGGGTTTGACCCTGCGCTGTCGATAGACGCAGCTTGGCGCTTGTCTAGCGACGTCACCCGCATGGAAAACCTGCAGGCGCTGCTGGCCAGATCAGACTACATTTCCCTGCACGTTCCGGCGATGGACGCCACCAAACAACTAATCAACGACGCCGCTTTGGCGCTGACCAAGCCCGGCGCGGTGCTGCTGAACTTTGCACGAGAGACTATTGTCGACTCCGCCGCTGTGAAACGAAGCTTGGACACTGGCAAACTGGGCAAATACGTCTGCGACTTCCCAGAGCCGGACTTGCTCAACCACCCCCAAGTCATCGCCATGCCGCACATCGGCGCCAGCACAGAAGAATCCGAAGAAAACTGCGCCGTCATGGCTGCCAACCAGTTGATGGATTACCTAGAAAACGGCAACATTGCTAACTCGGTCAACTTCCCGTCAGTGGCCATGAGCCGCGTGGCAGGAACGACGCGCATCACTTTCTCTAACGACAACGTCTCCGGCGTGTTGGGCCACGTGTTGTCGGTGTTGGCCGATAAAAACGTCAACGTCATCGACATGATGAACAAAAGCCGAGGCGAACTGGCGTTCAACATCATTGATGTGGAAGACAAACCGGGCGATGAGGTGATCAGCGCCATAGCCGCTGTGGAGCATGTGATTCGAGTTCGGGTGATTTGATGTCTGTAAATTCGACAATCCGTCAAATACTAAGCTCACGAATAACGTGGGCAATAACAGTTTGCATGGGCATCATTTTTGCGCTTTCTTGGGGGTTTGTCTGCATAAAGACGAAAGACTGCGAACTACTCTGTGGTGAAGCATCAGTAGGGAAAGCGAAATATCGAGTCGGTGGCGGCGGCTTTGTTAGAAACCAATCGAGACCAATGAAGGGGAGCTGCGATTGCGGTAATACCCTAGCAGTCACGGTTAAATAGCCAGTAATCAGTAACGTAGCGCCGGACCGAGGCTGGCGCTGTTTGAGCGCAGCGAGGTTGGCAGCACCTGCGCGGAGGTGCGATGTTGAGGGCTAAGAAGTGGTTTTTCACGAAACGACTAAAAACAGTGCATTTTAGCCTATAGCCGACGTATTTTATGCCTAAATTGCTATTAAATTTATAGCAATTTAGGTTTAAATAGCGCGTCTACTAACTATTATCGATCTACTTACTGCGCTTGTAAGTTAATTGATTTCGCAATGGCTGCACCCGTGGCGGCTTCTTTTTTGTAGAAGGCGTCCAGTTGCGGCAAGCTCATGGGTTCTGCAATCACGGTGCCAGAAGCTTCAATGCTCTTACGTGTTTCTGGGTTGGCCAAGGCTGTGTAGGCAGCTTTATGGATGGCAGCTACTTGCGCATCTGGTGTTTTCGTACCGGATTGAATGCCAATCCAAATGCTGAACTGGTAATCTTCAAAACCCTTGGTTGCACGTGCTGTTGGGATCTTAGGAAAA
>JANMTB010000107.1:0-5138 GCA_031390045.1 Polaromonas sp. | reverse complement strand
CTTATAAGCTATGTTATTCATAGCAGGAAAACCATCAATGTAACTACTTAGATCGCAGTCTTTCTTGATGGTGACGAGACGTCGGCCTTTCGGCAACCAGTCTGCTGCAGCGCGTAGGTTTTCACCTGCCACGCCTTTGATTTCGTGAGATTTTTCCATCAAAGCATCGAGCGAGCCGTATTCCATCAACCACTTGGCCGCTGTTTTGGGGCCAACCTTGGTAACACCGGGCACGTTGTCAACAGCATCACCGACCAGAGTTTGAAAATCCACCATCAGCTCGGGTGGCACGCCGAACTCTGCCGTAACCCCAGCCACATCGCGGCGTTTGCCGTTCATGGTGTCGATGATGGTGATGTGTTGATTCACTAACTGGCTCAGATCTTTGTCACCACTCGAGACTATGACCTCAATGCCCTGCCCCGCCGCCATCACCGCCAGTGTGCCGATCACGTCATCGGCTTCTACGCCCGGTACGACCAGCACTGGCCAGCCCATCAAACGGCAAACCTCATGAACAGGCTCGATCTGACTGCGTAAATCATCTGGCATGGGGCTACGAGTGGCTTTGTAGGCGGGATACAGAGCATCGCGGAAAGTCGGGCCTTTGGCGTCGAAGACGCAGACGGCGTAGTCTGCGGGCTGCTCTTTGCGCAAAGCCTGCATCATGTTGACGATGCCGCGAATCGCCCCAGTAGCTGGGCTGGTGGGATCGCCAGCCACGGCGCGCAGGTCGGGCATGGCGTGGAAAGCGCGGTAGAGGTAGCTGGAGCCGTCTACCAAAAGGAGAGTTTTAGTCATTGAACGTTGTTTTGTAGCTGATTTTTTGCTGGAATCTACGTAGAAATTAGCCTTGATTGTGCATTGCCTACAATCAGGGGGCAAATTTACGCGTTTTCAAAAACCTTATTCCAACCCTTTCGGTCTCAATACAATAATTTAAGCTCGTTTTTCATGGCTGTTTACACCGAAATTTCAACAAACGAAGCTGGCGAATTACTCCGCCAACTGGGTCTTGGCCAGTTAACGAAGTTAGTAGGCTGCTCTGGTGGCATTGAAAACACCAATTATTTTGCGACTTCTGATGTAAGTGAGCACGTACTCACAGTATTTGAACGCCTAAGTTTTGAACAATTGCCGTATTACCTGTATTTGATGAAGCACTTGGCCGCCAAAGGCATCCCTGTGCCTGACCCTGCAGCCGATGCGGTGGGCAATATCCTGCACAGCCTGCAGGGCAAGCCCGCCTGCGTGGTCAACAAGCTGCGCGGCAAAAGCGAACTGGCCCCCACACCCGCGCACTGCGCCCAGGTGGGCGAGATGCTGGCACGGATGCATTTGGCGGGCAAAGACTACGAGCGAATGCAGCCCAATTTGCGCGCCCTGCAGTGGTGGAACGAAACCGTCCCCGTCGTTTTGCCTTTTTTAACCGAATCACAACGCGATTTACTCATCAGCGAAATGGCGTTTCAAAACCACATCGCAGTCAGCTCAGCCTACGCCGCACTACCGCGTGGCTCCATTCATGCAGACTTGTTTCGCGACAATGTGATGTTTGAAGACGGCAAGCTGACTGGATTTTTTGACTTTTACTTTGCTGGAAATGACTGCTGGTTGTTTGATTTGGCTGTTTCACTCAATGACTGGTGTACTATGCATGGAAATAAATCTCTAGCCGGTGTATATATTTCTTCAAACGCTATTGAATTTATAGCAAATTATGAGAAAATTCGCCCTCTAACTGCTGCTGAGCGACAACTCTTACCCGCGATGCAACGCGCTGCAGCCTTGCGGTTTTGGATTTCTCGGCTGTGGGACTTTCATCTGCCGCGCGAAGCCAGCATGCTCAAAGCGCACGATCCTGAACATTTTGAGCGGGTGCTACAGCAACGCATTTGGCACCCTTACCAGTTAACTTGAATCCATTTATGACACTGTCAACCTCACCATCCCCAGCTATTTCGCTCCAAGTTGTCCCAGCTCGCACAGGCACGGCGTGGGTGAAGCTTGGCATCAAAACGTTTTTTAAGCAGCCATTGGCAATGGGCGGCCTGTTTTTCATGTTCATGGCCTTGATTTCGCTGGTTTCACAAGTCCCCTTCATCGGAAGCGCGCTAGCCTTGATGGTGTTGCCAGCAGCGACGGTGGGTTTGATGGCCGCAACACGTACCGCAGTGGACGGCAAATTCCCGATGCCCGCAGTGCTTTTTACAGCATTTCGATCTGGGGCAAAGAAAACACAGACCATTTTGATGCTGGGCGCACTGTATGCCGTTGGGTTTTTACTGGTTTTAGGCGTTTCAGCGCTGTTTGATGGCGGTCAATTTGCCAGCTTCTACTTGGCAGGCGGCGCGATGACTAAAGAAATTGTCAGCACGTCTGAGTTTCAAATGGCAACTTGGGCCGCTATGGCCCTGTATTTGCCACTGTCGTTGATGTTTTGGCATGCGCCGGCTTTGGTGCATTGGCACGACGTTTCACCTGTAAAAGCATTGTTTTTCAGTTTTGTAGCCTGTTTAAAAAACTTTGCAGCCATGGTGGTTTATTTCTTCACGTGGCTAGCTGTTTTTAGCTTGGGTGGCCTAGTGTTGACCGTACTTGCAATCGCAACGGGCTCTGAATCCGCCGTTTCATTCGTCATGCTGCCCGCTGCGCTTTTGATGGCGGCGATGTTTTTTACTTCGTTTTATTTTACTTTTAGAGACAGTTTTATCACTGAAAAAACCGCTGCAGACGGCGTAATTCAATCATAGTTTGCTATTATTTTTTCTTATATGCGCTGATAGCTTTTGCTAAATCTTCGTACTCTTCACAGGTTTTATTGCCACAAATCGTGGCTAGAAGTTCTAAATGCCTTTCAGCTTCTACCGGCTTGTTGTCCATCAAATAGGCCTCGCCAATGTACTCATGCGCACCTTTGTGTTTGGGATCAAGTTTGAGCGCTAGGTTGTAGTTTTCAAATGCTTTCGGCAAATCGGGTTTGGCTTGTTTGCGATAGCTGTATGCCAACATGTTGTAGGCGTCGGCGTTTTTAGGTTCCTGCACCGTCGCCAACTTGAATTGGACTATCGCTTTTTCCCAGTCTTTCGCCTTTACAGCATCGCGGCCTGTTTGCAACGCATTGACTGCGGCTGGTTTAGAGGCTGGTTTAACGAGAGGTGCATCCGTCGGCGTATCGGCGGCATGTAGGCTGTATGAAGTTAAATAGAGCAAGGAAATTGACAAAATCGCGAAACGCAGATGGTTTTGTAAAGTCAGCTTTTTCATAGGTAATGCTTTTAAATTGTGGTTTTAAGTTATGCTTTTAATACTATGCATTTAGTATCTTCCGTGCTTTCGAAGTTCAATTTTTCGCCAGTTTTTTCCCGAAGACAAGCGCTTGCGGCCATTGCCAGCGCGGCTGGCGTTTGGACGACTGGTTGCACCATCAGCGCAGATACTGATCATACAGCTGCTGATGTGCCACGTTTTGACGCCAACTTAAATCGCCCAGCACGTGTGGCATGGGTGTTCAGCTCAGGCGGCCCACGTGGTTTTGTTCACGTCGGCGTGATCAAAGCGCTGGAGGAACTGGGGCTCAAGCCTGATTTGATCGTAGGCGGATCAGTGGGTGCTTTGGTAGGCGCACTTTATGCCAGTGGCGTACGCGCTGCCAAGTTAGAAGCCTTGGCTATGGATTTGGGCTTGCTTGAGGTAGGTCGCTGGGCCGTGCTGGGCGAAGGAAAATTCGACGGAGCACCGATAGCGGCGCAGGTCAATGAGCAAATCATGGCGCAGACTGGTCAACAGGCCATTGAAAAGCTACCCATACGCTTTGCAGCTGTTGCCACTGAAAAATTGTCGCGCAAGCCGATGGTTTTCAACGCAGGCCACGCTGGCTTGGCCGTGCAGGCCAGCAGCGCAATTGAGGGCATGTTCACCCCCGTGCGTATTCGCGGTGTGCAATACATCGATGCTGACCTGGTCATGCCCATGCCGGTGCGCTTGGCACGATCCATGGGTGCGGTCAAAGTGTTGGCCATTGATGCCTCCGCCCATGAAGACAAAGCCGAAAATGTCGTTCCGCGCTATAGAGCAGGTGATTTACGCAAACGTGCGTTGACGCTGCCAGACACCCTAGCCGCCGATGTGAACTTGCAACCTGACTTTGGCTATTACGTCAACACCAGCAAAGAATTCCGGCTACGCTGCATCAACGCCGGCTATGCGCAAACGATGGCGAAGGCGCAGGTTTTGAAGGCGTTGCATGCTTGAATCGGCGCCTGAATCTGCTTTATATCGGCGTGAGTTTAGCCACACTCAAGGCCAACCACTTCACGCCGTGGCGCGGGAAGTTGACTTGGGCTTTGGCGTCGTCGCCCAAGCCCTCCAGCGTCAGCAGCTTGCCTTCGCCAAATTTGGGGTGAAACACCTGCATACCGGCACGCAAGCCATGTGCTGGCGCGGCTTTTTGTTGCGGCACGGCCGGGCTTGCAAAGCGCTCTAGATTACCTGCATTTGACCCCATAATTTGGCCTCTAGCCGGCGTATTATATGCCTTATTAGCTCCCGAATTAATAGCAGACTGTCCGCTAAAATTAAACCCCGAGCCAAAGCTGGAGGTTTTCGGGCTGATCCATTTCAAGGCGCTTTCAGGCAGTTCGTCAAAAAACCGGCTCTTCAAGTTGTAGCGCGTCTGCCCATGCAGCATGCGGGTTTGCGAATGGCTGAGGTACAACCGCTTGCGGGCGCGGGTGATGGCGACGTACATCAGGCGACGCTCTTCCTCCAAGCCGCCAACATCTGACATGGAGTTTTCATGCGGAAACAGCCCTTCTTCCATGCCGCCTATGAACACGCAGTCAAATTCCAGTCCTTTGGAGGCATGCACCGTCATCAACTGAATCGCGTCTTGCCCGGCTTGGGCTTGGTTGTCGCCAGATTCCAGCGCGGCATGGGTCAGAAAGGCGTTGAGGGGTGACATGGTTTCGCCTATGGCAAATTCTGCGTCTAGTGCTGCATCAACAGCTACCCCGTCACTTCGTGCCACCCCTTCAAATTGAAGGGGAATTTTGGGAGAAATTTTGAGGGGCGCTACTTCCTCATTCCCCTTCAATTTGAAGGGGTGCCCAAAGGGCGGGGTAGCCTCTACGTCGACA
>JANMTB010000089.1:0-5661 GCA_031390045.1 Polaromonas sp. | reverse complement strand
TTTCACGCCTATCGTGCATGTGGGTAACGCACCCAGCATCATGCTGGTGCCAAACAATTCGCCAGCAACCAGCGTTCAATCTTGGATTGAGTATGCCAAAAAGAATCCCGGTAAGCTGAATTACGCCTCAAGCGGCAATGGCACGATCGTGCATTTGACAGCTGAGTTGTTTAAATCGCAGGCAGGGATTTTCATCGTGCACATTCCTTACAAAGGCACGACTTTGGCAATTCCTGATTTGACCAGTGGTAAGCTAGATGTGATGTTTGACTCTTTGCCTACAGGGCTGCCCCATGTACGCGATGGCCGCTTACGTGCACTAGGGGTAACGACAGCTAAACGTTCACCGCTCGCGCCCGATATTCCTGCGATTGCCGAAGTCTTGCCCGGTTTTGAGTCCAACACCTGGTTTGGGCTTTATGGTCCTAATGGTTTGCCAGCGGATGTGCAACTCAAAATAAACGCTGCGATCAACCAAGCTTTGGTTGATACAGAGATCAAAGACAAATTAGCACGATTAGGTATTGAGCCCGTTGGCGGCACTAGCCAACAGTTTGCAACCATGGCGACAGCAGATGCTGCGAAGTGGAAGAAAATGATATTTGAAAGAAAGATCACAGCCGAATGACATTTAATTTTTCCACACCCTATACGTCAGCACGACTACCTGTTTTTGCGCGAAACGTCGTTTCCACCTCTCATCCGCTAGGCGCGCAAGCAGGATTGCGTATCTTGCAGCAGGGCGGTAACGCGGTTGATGCCGCCATTGCCACAGCAGCTGTGATGGCGATTGTTGAACCTGTCAGCAATGGTTTGGGTAGCGATGCATTTTGCATCATATGGGATGGTAAAGAACTACATGGATTGAACGCTTCAGGACGTGCCCCTGCAGCGTGGACGCCCGAATATTTCAAAAATAAATATGGTAGTGAAGCTGCCACGCCGCCCAAGCGTGGGATTGATTCAGTCACCGTGCCAGGCGCTGTGAGCAGCTGGGCAGCGATGAGCAACAAATTCGGCAAGCTGCCTTTTGCCGATTTGATGCAAAGTGCCATTGAAGTGGCCGAGCGCGGCTATTTGCTTCCTATCGTTGTGCAAGGCAAGTGGCAAGCGCCATTGACTGAGATTGGGCATTTACCCGGCTTTGCGCAGAGTTTTCTGCCGCATGGCCGTGCGCCAAATGTCGGTGAGCTTTTCAAGTTCCCAGCTGCAGCCAAAGCATTGCGTGCTATTGCTGCTACCAAAGGGGAAGCGTTTTATAAAGGCGAGATCGCTGCAGCGATAGAGAAATTTTCCACAGAAAACGGGGGCAGCTTAAAAACCAGCGACATGGCAGCGCATACCGTTGATTGGGTCAAACCGATTGCTAAAAACTACCGTGGACACACGCTGCATGAAATCCCGCCGAACGGGCAGGGTATTGCAGCATTGATTGCATTGGGCATTTTGGAGCATTTTGATTTGTCAGGCTTGGACGCAGATGGGGTGGATGCACAACACTTGCAAATCGAAGCCATGAAACTTGCGTTTGCAGACACCTACAAGTATGTGTCCGATGCTGACACGATGAATGTCGCCGTTGAACAAATGCTAGACGATAACTATTTAGCCTCACGTGCCAAGTTGATAGACCGTAACAAAGCGCAAGACTTCAAAGCGGGTAACCCGGTCAAAGGCGGCACGATTTATCTGACTGCTGCGGACGAATCCGGCATGATGGTCAGTATGATTCAAAGCAACTATATGGGCTTTGGCTCGGGTTGTGTGGAGCCTACCTTTGGCATCAGCTTGCAAAATCGCGGTCATGGCTTCAGTTTGAACGCTGGGCCGAACCAAGTGGCACCTAACAAGCGCCCGTTTCACACCATCATCCCGGCATTTTTGACCAAAGACGGTCAGCCCGTGATGAGTTTTGGCGTCATGGGTGGCAACATGCAGCCGCAAGGCCATATGCAAACGCTGGTGCGGATGTTGGACTACAAACAAAACCCGCAAACGGCTTGTGATGCGCCGCGCTGGCGTTTCAATACAGGCTTGGACATCAATGTCGAATCAACCATGCTTGCCGGCACCGTGCAGGGCTTGCAAGCACGTGGTCACCACGTCAGCGTGATCAACGACTCATACCAAGACTTTGGCGCTGGCCAGTTTATTTGGCGCATGGGCGACCCAGCTATCGAAGGCTATATGGCCGCGAGCGACCCGCGCCGAGATGGGCAAGCGGCAGGGTATTGAATGGCATGAATGTGCTGTCATGTCGCTTACTGCGGATTTCAGCACTTTCGGTATTGCTAGGTTTACTGTTCAGCAGTGGTGTTGCTCTGGCGCAGGGCTGCCCACAGGCCGACAACGTCAACCGTGTCGATGCGCAAACTGAGTGTTTAGCCATTCAAACAACAAAAAAGTTTCCAAAATCTGCAAAGAGTCAAAAAGCACGCAATTTACTGGTTTATTTGCACGGCGACAGCAGCCGTGGCGGTTTATTTGACCGCCATTTCAAATATTTCACGTCCTTTGCAAGTGCAGACACCGTGTTCGTCGGCATGATTCGTCCGGGTTATACCGATTCCAAGAAAAACGCCTCTAGTGGCGACAAAATGGGCGGCGGTGACAGCTACACTGCCCACAATGTCGATGCAGTGGCCAATGCTTTGCAAGCTTTGAAGGCTAAATACAGTGCGCAGCAATTGGTGGTGGTGGGTTTTTCAGGTGGTGCAGCGACGGCTGGCGTGATCTTAGGCCGACACCCAGCTCTTATAGACAAAGCTGTGCTGATCGCCTGTCCGTGTGATCTGAATATTCGCCGCCAAGGTTGGAAAAATCAAAAAAATCTAACAAGGCGCAGTATTTCGCCGCATGAGGTGGCAGACAGCGTTTTCCAAACCGCGCAAGTCACGGCAATCACAGGCGATGCAGATACCAACACCACACCTGAGCAAGTCACAGGTTACATCGCGACCTTGAAATCACGCGGCGTGAAAGCACGTTACATTGAAGTGCCCAAAGCAACGCATGAAGCGGGCATATTGGGTACAAAACTGCTGCAAGATGTAGTTGCCAGCTATTTGCCAAAAAAATAGGCAAATCTTACACCTGAATTGCGATATAGCCGGCGTATTTATTGACTAAGAAGCTATTGAATACATAGCAAAAATGCATTCTAAAGGCGGTTATTTTCTGTACGCAGCATCAATTTCTTGCTTCACCAAAGCGCGCAAAGCATCTTCGCCAAAGTTTAAAAGTGGTTTGCCATTGACATAAAAAGTAGGTGTTTTTTGCACTTTCAATGCGGTTAAATCTGCATTGTCTTGCGCAAGCAGTTTGTCTAAAGCAGGGGATTTCATGTCCACTTTGGCTTTATCGATGTCCAGACCGACCGCTTTCAAATAGGGCCAAATTTTTTCAACTTGTGGGTTGCCATGGTCTGCCCATTCTGGTTGTGACAAAAGTACAGCTTCCAAAGATTGCCAGTACAGGTTCTGCGCTTTGCTGGCTTCGAGCATTTTGACCACAATATCTGAATCTTTGTGAAAAGCGGCATAACGCAAAACGAGTTTTACTTTGCCCTTATTTTCTTCCAAAATGGATTTAACCAAAGGGTAAAAAGCGCGGCAAGCTTCGCATGAAGGGTCAAAAAACTCAACCAATGTGACTTTGGCGTCACTTGCACCCAAGGTCGGCGAGTGAAATTGCACCAACTGGGCTGTATTATTGGAAGCGATTTCAGTTCGCTCCGAGCCTTTTTTGCCTTGGTAGAAAAACATGCCTATCGCAAACATCGTAGCCACCAAAAGAATGGAGCCAATCAAGACCAAGTTTTTTTTCATATCTAAATTTCCTAGTTTCTAGTTTTCTAAATCAATACAGTCATTTCAATTGTTTGGCTACTTTTAAGCCCACAACCAAAGCGACAAAAGCCAGCACTGACATCAACGGAATGGTGACGAATCCCCATAGTTCGAGTTTTTGGTCAGCACATGATGGTCCAGGCCCGCAGGGAATCATGCCTTTGGGTATAAATCCCAAATAAAGCAAGCAGTGGTAGGCAGCGATGACAAGGCCAATGACGACCAGTGCTTGCGCGTATTTGTACACCCCAGCGTCGCGCGTGTACAAGCCTACGCCCAGCACCACCACCAAAGCATACATAGGTATGCGTTGATACCAGCACAGCACGCAGGGTACAAAATCCATCACTTCGCTCAAAAACAAGCTGCCGGCAGCTGCAACCAGCGCCAAGAGCCAAGTCGCGAAATACACCGGCCATTGTTGGTTTGTCATTGGGAACTCTTTAATTTTTGCGGAATTGAAGCAGGCGGTTGCTGAAATATGCTCAACATCAAGAGCGTAGCGGCAGAAACCACCCAAATATCGGCCAAATTAAACGCTGGCCAGTGCCACGTGCGCCAGTAAAAGTCTAAATAATCAACCACCGCTCCAATACGCACGCGATCAACAGCATTGCCCAATGCACCGGCGATGATTAAAGCGTAGGCTAATGACTCGACTTTTGAGCTGACGCCGCGCCACAACATAACAAGCAGCAATACACTGACCACGACTGCAAATATCGTAAAAAAATATCGTTGCCAACCGCCCGCATTGGCTAAAAATGAAAAAGCAGCACCTGGGTTTAAAACGTAGACCCAATTAAAGCTTGGAAAGACAGGCACACTTTCAAACAGTTGCATGCGTTCAGTCACTGCGAATTTGATGGCTTGGTCTGAAGCAAAACCCAAAAAAGCGATAAAAATCCAAAACCAGCGACTGTCTAGCAAAGAACGAATCGTTTTGTTACGTCTCAGTTTGTAGTAAAAATCGTCGTTAGTCATAACCGCATTTGTCTTGTGATTCAACATTAAATTTAGCCTCTAAAACGCAACAGCCTCAACCCATTGGCCACCACCAACAAACTAGCGCCCACATCAGCAAATACCGCCATCCACATCGTCCCTGTACCGTAGAGCGTTAAGAACAAAAACACGGCTTTGATACTTAGCGCGAACACGATGTTTTGGATCAAGATGGCATGCGTTTGACGGGACAGCCGTACAAAGCGCGGCAGCTTGCGCAAGTCGTCGTCCATCAACGCCACGTCTGCCGTTTCAATCGCCGTGCCTGTACCAGCTGCGCCCATGGCAAACCCGATGTCTGAGCGCGCCAGCGCTGGCGCGTCGTTGATGCCGTCACCCACCATGCCCACCGCGCCGTCTTTGCTGAGTTTGCTTTCAATAGCTTTGAGTTTGTCGTCCGGCAGTAGATCCCCACGCGCTTCGTCAATGCCTACTTGTGCGGCTATCGCTTTGGCTGTGTGCGCGTTGTCACCAGTCAACATCACGGTTTTGATGCCCAAGGCGTGCAATTCGGCTATCGCTTCGCGGCTGCTTTCTTTGACCGTGTCCGCCACAGCAAACATGGCATGTACGGCCGTGTCATCAAACAGCAAAATAACTGTTTTGCCCTGTTCTTCCAAGACGGTCAAACGTGCCTCTAGCGCATCCGAGCAGCGCCCTAATTCGTGCACCACGCGGTGGTTGCCCAAGTGGTAGAGCTTGCCGTCGATCACACCTTTGGTGCCCCGCCCAGCCAGAGCTTCAAAGTCGCCTACAGGTTTGAGCGCGATGCCATCACGCTTGGCTGCGTCCGTCACAGCGCGTGAAA
>JANMTB010000064.1:0-5859 GCA_031390045.1 Polaromonas sp. | reverse complement strand
CCAATAAGCAACCAGCCATGATGATTGGTTTACGACCAATTTTGTCTGACAACGCACCAAAAATGATAAAGAAAGGTGTACCGATGATCAAGGAAATTGCCACCATGATGTTAGCGGTAGCGCCATCAACTTTAAGCGATTGTGTCAAGAAGAACAAAGCATAGAACTGGCCTGTATACCAAACCACAGCCTGGCCAGCGACTAGACCGAACAACGCCAAAATGACGATCTTCAAGTTTTTCCATTGGCCGAATGACTCAGACAATGGTGATTTTGAAGTCTTGCCTTCTGATTTCATTTTTTGGAAAGCTGGTGACTCACTCATACTCAAGCGAATGTAAACCGATATTGCCAACAGCAAAATAGAAACCAAGAAAGGAATGCGCCAGCCCCAGTCAGCAAATGCTGCTTCGCCAATACTTGTACGTACACCTAGAATCACCATCAAACTTAGGAACAAACCTAATGTTGCAGTGGTTTGAATCCAAGCAGTGAAATAACCGCGTTTGCCGTGGGGAGCGTGCTCAGCCACATATGTAGCCGCGCCACCGTACTCACCACCCAATGCCAAACCTTGCAACAAACGCAACACGATCAAGATGATCGGAGCTGCAACGCCGATACTGGCATAGTTTGGCAACAAGCCGACGACAAACGTTGAGACTCCCATGATCAAAATAGTCACCAAGAAAGTGTATTTACGACCAATCATGTCACCCAAACGGCCGAAAAACAGCGCGCCAAAAGGACGAACAATAAAACCTGCGGCAAATGCCAACAAGGAAAAGATCGTGCGTGATGCTGGATCGAGTGCTGAGAAAAACTGATTACCAATGATCACCGCCAAGGTGCCATACAGGTAAAAGTCATACCACTCGAATACGGTACCCAATGACGAGGCGAAGATAACCTTCTTTTCCTCTCCTGTCATGGGCTTGTTTGCAATTGCTGTAGCCATTGATGTGTCTCCTGTAAATAAAAATTCACCCCGAATGAAGTGATGACTGAATATCAACGAATCGACTGACCGCATTCTGACAAAAAGTCACAAAAATAGTCGAAAAATAAGGGTTATCCCTTGAAGTTTTGAAGAAATCTTAACTATTTTGACTAATAAATTCTTTTTGACGCGATGTACCAACTGAAATTTTCAAGACCTCATCCCATTTTGAACCTTCATACCATGCATCATTTTTCAAATATGCCGCTAGCATCGGTAAAGAATCCAGACCAAAAAACAACTTGTCATCCACTTTAAAAGTTGGCACCCCGAACACGCCAGCTTGTATCGCTGATTCGGTAAACGCCTTTAGCAATGCTTTGACTTCTGCAGAGTTCGGATCCAGTAGCGGCTTCAAGGACTCTGTCAAAGCAGTAGTTCGCAGCGCGTCTTCAGCATCTTTACCGCTGCACCAAATATGCCTAAACAATGTTTCAACCACATAGCGATTTGGCTGCCCACCCGTACCACAAGCCACCGCCAACCGAAGTAGCGCCAAAGGGTTAAACGGGTGAGCGGCTGGCGTTTGCATGTTAATTTCCAGCTGATTTGCTAGCCACTGCACTTGGCGATAGGTCCACACACGTTTAGGTGGTATTTCAGCGGGACCCAGCTGCCCGTGGTGCTTCAACACACCTGCAAACAAAACAGGCTGGTAAGTTACCTGATAGCTGATGCCCTGCAGCGCTTGAGGCATGTGTTCAAACGCCAAATAGGCGTAGGGTGAGATCACGTCAAAGTAAAAAGTAATTTGTTTCATGGCATTTTTGCATCCGCTTCTTTACGTTGCTCGATCAACAACCAAACCGTTTTTTTAGCCTCATCGTCGTGTGAACTCCAAGTGATGATTTCGTCAATCGTGCGCCAACAGCCAAGGCACAACTTGGATACTTCATCCATTTGGCACAATGAGATACATGGTGAAGGAATACTCATAAAATACTTAATAATGACTGTAGCCAACGTATTTATTGCCTAGTTTGCTATAAAATTTATATTGCAACATCGGTAACGGGCGCTGATGTGAGTAACTGCAAAGCATACGGTGTAATTTCAAACACGGCATTCGGATGACCTGCAGCAGCCCACACCGATTCAAACCGAAACAACTCTTTGTCCAGCAGAGTCACTGGCAGGGTCAGATGCCCGACAGGTGCCACGCCGCCAATGGCAAAGCCTGTTTTTAGCTTCACAAAATCAGCATCTGCGCGACCAAGTTTACCGCCATCTTCGCAAACCAAGGCTTGCACTTTCATTTCGTCCACACGTTTATCGCCCGACGTGATGACCAAAACAGCTGAGTCATCAGATTTTCGTCTAAAAATAATGCTTTTAGCGATTTGACCAAGTTCAACACACAAGGCATCTGCCGCTTGTTGCGCTGTTCGCGCTGCATCTTCAAGCATTCGTGGCTGCTGCGTATGTCCGGAATTTTGCAGGAAAGCAGTTACACGCTGCACCCCTTCAGGTAATTTAGAAAGCTCAGCGCCACACATCATGCTGTTCGCTTATTAAATAGTGCTTTAGCAGCACGTGAATTGGTTGGACGTTGCAGAAAATCGCTGATGAACTGACCTGCATCAATCAGTTTATCCATATCAATGCCCGTATCAATACCCATACCGTGCAGCATGTAGACCACATCTTCAGTTGCTACATTGCCTGTAGCCCCTTTAGCATAAGGGCAGCCACCTAGACCTGCAATAGAGGTGTCAAATTGCCAAATACCCATCTCCAAGCAACGCAAAGTATTGCCCAAGGCTTGGCCATAAGTGTCATGGAAATGACCCGAGATATCGTTAATCTCATACACTTGCAAAGCAGCTTGAATAGCGCGCTGTACTTTGATAGGCGTACCCACACCAATCGTGTCGGCGACACCTATATGTTGCACGCCTATATCTTTCATCAACTCAGCAACTTTGGTCACTTGATCAGGTGAAACATCGCCTTCGTACGGGCAACCCACAGCACAAGAAATAGCGCCGCGCACAAAAATATTCTTCTCTTTTGCAGCATCTACAACAGGTCTAAATCTCTCAATACTCTCAGCAATAGAGCAATTGATATTGCGCTGGCTAAATGCTTCGCTAGCAGCAGCAAACACCACAATTTCGTGTGGCCAATAAGCTTCGTCACCTGCAACTGCGGCATTAAAACCCTGCAAATTAGGGGTTAAAACAGAATATCGCACAATATTTTTGCGTTGAACGCCGGCCATCACCGCTGCGTTATCAGCCATTTGCGGTACCCATTTAGGCGATACGTAACTAGTGACTTCAATTTCAGTAAGTCCAGCTTCTTGAAGGCGATGCACCAGCTCAATTTTGACATTGGCAGGAACAGTTTGTTTTTCATTCTGCAAACCATCGCGTGGCCCAACCTCAACAATCTTTACATAAGCGGGTATTGTCATAGAAACCTCAATATCCTTTTTGTTGATCAACCACGCCCTCAATCGCCTCGCCGCGTGTCAATGAATTAATTTTTCGAGCAATCTGCGCAATAGTTTCGTCTCGCAAGGTGCGTGCCGAGGTGTGTGGTGTTACTGTAATTTTAGGGTGCGACCAGAACGCATGCTTTTCTGGCAATGGTTCATCGCGAAATACATCTAAAGTGGCACCAGCAAGATGGCCTGCGTCAATCAAAGCAATCAAATCTTCTTCAACCAAATGCTGACCGCGCGCGACGTTGATAACATAGCCACCCACCTGCAAGCGCTTTAAACTGTCACAGTTCATGATATTGGCCGTTTGCGCTGTCAATGGCAACAAACAGATCAACACTTTGCTTGCAGCTAAAAAGGCATTAAATTCATCTTTTCCAGTAAAGGTTTTTACGCCATCGATTGTCTTTTTTCCCTGACTCCAACCGTTGACATTGAATTCAAAGCCACGCAGTGCTTTTGCAACACGCTGCCCCAAAACACCCATGCCCATCACGCCAATAGGGAAGTCTTCGCGGCGCTTTGGTTTTTGAAAAACCCAGTGCTTGTTTAATGTAGCCTTGTCGTACTCGGCAAAATCTCTGAAGTGACGAATCACCGCATGACAAACATACTCCGCCATTTGCACCGACATACCCGCATCTTCCAAGCGAACAATCTTCGCAAGCGGTGAAAGTTTCATTGGCATGATGGCATCTACACCAGCGCCAATGTTAAAAATAGCCTGCAGTACAGGCTGTTCATCTAAAAATTGCTGTGATGGTCGCCAAACTACCGCATAGTCAGCCTGCAAATCTCCCTCTTGCCACTCCGTGACATCTGCCTCAGGCAGTGCCGCTCTCAAACCATCCAGCCAAGGCTGTACTTTTGTATCTCTGCAAGCAACTGTAATCTTCATTTTTTATACGATCTACTTAACTGTCAACTTCAATGACTAATTTAACTGACTAATTTAAGCAGCTCTGCACCTTCTACTACTTGATCGCCTGGCAAGTAAAGCAACTCCTGGACAACGCCATCAACCGGTGAGTTGATCGTGTGCTCCATTTTCATCGCATCCATCACAGCCAGTGCTTGGCCTTTTGCCACTTTATCCCCAGCTTTGACACTGAAAGAAATTAGTTTTCCAGGCATGGGCGCAGTCAATCGGCCTACTTCTTCATGTAAATCGCTTGCATGTTGCAATAAATCAATTGCTATTATTTGTGTAGCGCCATGAGAATTAAATACACTGACTACATCATTATTTTTGTAAATTTTATTGGTGCATCTTTGGCCAAAGTATTCAACATCAAATCCTTCGCTATGCTTGACATAGTTCAGATTGCTAGAAGTATCACCTATCGTTAGATGCGTTTGCCGATCGTGCAAATATTTGAGCTGCGCTGCAATGGTTTCGCCATGAAAAGTAAATTCAAAGGAACGCGTTTGAACGCCAAACAATTGCCAGCCATCACACTGCTCCCAAGGGTCTTGCCATGCATTCTTTCGATTGCTACCTTGGCGATTGGTATTCGTTTTAAAACCTGCTCTTTTAGATTCTAAAGCATGTGCAACAGCGCATGCAACCGCATATACAACACCTATCGGCTCCTGCTTGAACAAAGCTTTTTCTTCTCGCTGAATCAGGGCTGTGTCTAAATCGGCTTTTACAAACGAATCACTTCGCACCACATAGCGCAAAAATTGAACATTGGTATTCAAACCCACAATGTGTGTATTTGCCAACGCAGCATCCATCAACGCCAGCGCTTGCTCGCGTGTGTCCCCATGTACGATGAGCTTGGCGATCATCGAATCGTAATAGGGTGAAATCGCATCACCCTCGCGCACGCCAGAATCGACACGCACAGACATAATCGAATTTTCTGATCGTTCGAATGAAACACTGCGCGGCAAAGCGTACACATGCAAACTCCCCGTAGCAGGTAAAAACTGGTTGTCAGGGCTTTCCGCACAAATACGTGCTTCTATAGCATGACCCTTGATCCGCAATTGCTCTTGTTTGAGAGGCAATGGTTCACCACTGGCGACGCGCAGCTGCCATTCCACCAAATCTAAACCTGTGATGGCTTCTGTCACTGGGTGCTCTACCTGTAAGCGTGTATTCATTTCCATAAAGAAAAATTGCATACTGCCATCAAGCTTTTGCTCAACGATGAATTCCACCGTGCCAGCACCTTCATACTTCACTGCCCTGGCAGCGGCTACTGCAGTCGCACCCATTTGCGCACGCATTTCCTCAGTCAAACCTGGCGCGGGGGCTTCTTCTAGTACTTTTTGGTGCCTACGCTGTACTGAACAATCACGTTCAAACAAATACACATAGTTACCATGTGCGTCGCCAAAAACTTGAATTTCAATATGACGAGGACGTTGCACATATTTTTCGATCAATACCGCATCGTCACCG